>NZ_KV801792.1:50345-113133 GCF_001810515.1 Rothia sp. HMSC075F09 | reverse complement strand
TAGTCGCGGTAGGGGTTGTCCTTGGAGGAGCGTGCCTGCTTGAACCATTCGTGCTCGTCGGAGGTGTGGTTGACGACCAGGTCCATCATGAGCTTGATGCCGTGCTTGTGTGCGGTTTCGAGCAGCTCATCGAAGTCTTCCATGGTGCCGAACTCGGTCATGATGGCGCGGTAGTCGGAGATGTCGTAGCCGTTGTCATCGTTCGGGGAAGCGTAGATGGGGGAGAGCCACAGCACCTGAATACCGAGCTTGGCGAGGTACGGAATCTTCTCGGTAATGCCGGGCAGATCGCCGATGCCGTCGCCGTTGGAATCGTTGAAGGAGCGGGGGTAAATCTGGTAGACAACGGGTTCCTGCCACCACTGGGTTTGGGTCGTCATTGTTCTTCCTTCCCTTGGTATGGATGAGTGTTGTGCGGGGCCGCTCTGTGGGCGGCTAAAGTCTGATGCCCTTAGGACTGGGTGGTGAGGGGCGTCAGGAGGCTCTGCGGTGCCCAGCTGGAGGGGTCAATTTCCAGGAGTAGACCGCTGTGGTCAGAGATGGCTTCGGGGGAGTTGTCGCGGAAGACTACCGCGTGCGAGTTCACCGTAAGCAGTCGGTCAGCGAACACGAAGTCAATGCGCTTGGCGTCCGTGCTACCTTCCCAGCCGGCGATTTCGCGGTGGACGGTGTTTTCGCCGTCGGTGTGCTCCGCCAGCGAGCGGGTATCAACCATACCGCTGGAGGTGACTAGCGCGTAGCCTTCATCGCTCAGATGCGCGGCGGAGTTAAAGTCGCCGCCGAGCAGTACGGGTGCGGTGAGGGCACATTCTGCCAGGGCCTGTGAGAGGCGGGTGTATTCCTGCGTGAAGAGGGGCTCGCCGTCGAAGTCCCACCAGGACATGTGGGTGGTTGCGCACCAGAAGGTGCCCGTCGCAGTTTCGATGAGCGCCGCCTGCGCTGCACGGCGCTGTACCTGGTGGTAGCCGTACTCGGGGGACATGTCGATGGGCTTGATGCCGCGAATCGGCAGGCGCGAGAGGATTGCTACGCATTCGTCGTAGAGGTCCCAACCGATGTGGGCTTCGGTGAGGGTCCACTCGTAGGTTGCGCCCATTTCGTTGAGTGCCTGCACGAGTAGCAGGGCGTAGTTGTCTTCGTGGACCGGCACGCCTGCGCCGCCGCGGTAGTTGAGAGGCTCCTTCACCACGGGGGTGGAGGTGAGCTGGTTGACTTCCTGCAACGCAACGACGTCCACCTGCTGTTCAATGATGAACTTGGCGAGGGTACGGATCTTGGCAATCTGGTGGATTTCGCACCAGCTGTGCGTATTGAGGGTGAGGAAGCGCATGTATTAAGTCCGGGGTATGTGTGAGGTTGAAGAATGATATGCGCACCGCGTATTGAGGTGGTGAGTGTTTATGCACTCTGACCTATGGGTGCACTGTTTATGCTATCGATTCTGTGCGCTAGGTAATAGGGAAAAAGTCTCATCTGCAGCAAGTATTTTTAACCAGTGCCGGGATATGTTTCAGGTTCTGAAAAACTCTTTCAAAACTCACAGTTTTGGTACCTGCGGGTAGGTATGACCTGGCATTATTAGTTCTGTCTAAAACACATTCGGCATTTAGCGCACGCAGAATATGTGGCACCCGTCTCATATACTTTCGTTTGAGGGTATAAAGATACGGTGTTGCCACCGCAGACCGGCAACGATCGCCGGCACCTGCGTCCGCTCACTCGACAACCCGAAAGGGCGTATAGCCTCATGATGGAAAAAGTACAGAGGTTCGGCTCTGCCATGCTGGCACCCGTTCTTCTCTTCGCATTCGCTGGCCTCGCGGTCGGTATTGCGATCATTGCACAGAACGGCGACCTGATCCCCCTCGCAGCTGATAAGGAAAGCGCGTGGAACCACTTCTGGTCTGTTTGGGAGTCCGGCGCATGGACCGTCTTCAACCAGATGGAACTGCTCTTCGTGATCGGTCTGCCCATTGCACTGGCAAAGACCGCTAACGCACGTGCAGTGATGGAAGCTGCAATGGTCTACCTGACCTTCAACTACTTCGTCGGCGCCATGCTCAAGGTATGGGGCAAGGGCGGCACCGGTTTCTTCGACCTGGACTACACCACCGACATCTCTAAGAGCGCGGCAGGTACCGGTCTGAAGATGATCGCCGGTATCAAGACCATGGACACCGGTATCTTCGGTGCAATCATCATCTCTGCAATCGTGGTGTGGGTACACAACCGCTGGTTCGACAAGAAGCTGCCCGACTTCCTCGGTATCTTCCAGGGTTCCCAGTACGTCTACGGCGTCTGCTTCTTCCTGATGATGCCCGTGGCATTCCTGTTCTCCTGGCTGTGGCCCTACGCTCAGCACGGCATCTCCTCCCTGCAGGGCTTCTTCATCGCATCCGGCGCACTCGGCGTGTGGGTTTACACCTTCCTCGAGCGCTTCCTGATTCCGACCGGTCTGCACCACTTTATCTACTCCCCGTTCGTCTTCGGTAATGTTGTTACCCCGAACGGTATTGCTAAGGACTGGCCGACCCACCTGACCGAGTTCGCAAAGAGCGACAAGCCCCTGAAGGAACTGTTCCCCGGCGGCGGCTTCGCACTGCACGGTAACTCCAAGGTCTTTGCACCCATCGGTATCGCAGCGGCGTTCTACACCACTGCTCGTCCCGAGAAGCGCAAGGAAGTTCTCGCTCTGATGATCCCCGTCTGCCTCACCGCGATCCTGATTGGTATCACCGAGCCCCTCGAGTTCACCTTCCTGTTCCTTGCACCCCCGCTGTTCCTGGTCCACGCAATCCTGGCAGCATCCATGGCAGCAATCATGTACCAGCTGGGTCTGGTTGGTTACATGGGTGGCGGTCTGCTCGACTTCCTGTTCCAGAACTGGATCCCGCTGTGGGCAAACCACTCCGGCACCTACCTCATGCAGATTGGTGTGGGCCTGTGCTTCACCGTCCTGTACTTCGTGATCTTCCGCTTCATGATTCTGAAGTTCGACTTCAAGACCCCCGGTCGTGAAGAAGACGGTGGCGAGACCAAGCTCTACAGCAAGGCAGAGTACAAGGCTGCTAAGGCTGCTGAGAAGGACGGCGGCGCGGCAGCTCCCGCAGCTGACGGCGACCTCTACGCACCCCGCGCAGCAGGCTTCCTCGAACTGCTCGGTGGCGCAGAGAACATCACCACCGTGAACAACTGCGCAACCCGCCTGCGTGTCTCCGTTGCTGATGAGTCCCTCGTCAGCACCTCGGATGCAGACTTCAAGAACGCAGGTGCTCTGGGCCTCGTCCGCAAGGGCAAGGCATTCCAGGTCATCGTCGGCATGGATGTTCCCCAGGTTCGCGAGCGTTTCGAGACCATGGTGAACGAAGCTAAGACCCTCTCCTAAGAGGATTCAGCTTTCAACCGCCTGACGACATGACGCCTCATAAGGTATAGACTTCGCCGGCGGTATCGGATAACACCGATGCCGCCGGCGAAGCTGTATCCAGGCTCGCACCCAGACTCAAATCTGCTGGCATACACACTCAAAGTGATAGATGACCGTCCTCACCCACCCTGGCCGATGACTCTAGAGCGTGTACTATTTATATATTGCTCACCATCGGATTCAGGAGCTTTGAGTGGATTTACAAGACGTCGTGAATGCGAACCAGCACCGATTCAGTGAAACTGAACGGGAAATTTTGGCATTCATGCTAGAAAACGAAGAGTTCGTTGCAGAGTCAACGATTAACTCTTTGGCACACAAAACGTATACTTCGACCAGCTCGATTATCCGCTTGACGAAGAAGCTGAACTTCTCCGGATTTGCCGAGTTGAAGTACTTCATTAAGTCCTCTCTGAACCGCAGCGAACCCTTCAACCCGCGGTTCATTGAGAGCGGTCGCGAAGATATTCAGCGTACCTACGACTACCTCGAGCACATGGAACTGAGCGGACTGCTCAAGCGCATCCATGAGGCTCGCACCGTGTACTGCTTCGGTACCGGCTACGCGCAGCGCAACGCCGTGCAGGAATTTACCAAGTCCATGCAGGTGTGCGGTAAGTTCTGCCACGTCATCCCGGCGCGCAATGAGTTCGAAAGCGCCATGAACAATATGACCCAGGACGATGTGGTCATCATTGTGTCCTTTTCAGGTCAGACCGAGAACATGCGCGAACACATTAAGATGCTGGCGCTGCGCCGCATCCCCATGATTGCGGTGACCGCCATTGGTGTGAACTACATGTCTTCACACGCCGAGTACTCCCTGCACTACCAGACGACCCCCACCCAGATCAGCACCCAGCGCAAGCCCTACTACTCCTTCGTTGCGCTGTCGGTACTGCTGGACTACATCGTGCGCCGCTATATTGAACACGTTGAACATGAGCGCCGCGAGTCCCTGCAGGACCAGGTGGATGACGCTCTCAACAATGGGGGCGAAATCGACGCCTGACAAGGCAATACTGTGCCCACCTGCCCCTTCACTCACTCCTCCTGAATCCGACCGAATCCGCCTGAGATCATCTGAAAGAGACACCCTGTGACCGCAATTTTCGCGCTCATCGAAAACACCGAGAAGATGCGTAAGTACCTGTTCTGGTACCTCATGATTATCCCCGCGCTGCTACTGCTGTGGATCGCTCTGGGCGCAGCGAACTCCCAGATGGACTTCCAAGCAGCCCTGAAGATTCCCTTCTTCACCGTGGCATTCCTGAACGCATGCCTCAGCCTGCTACTGGGCGGCACCCTCAAATTCGCAGGCGCAGAGAACGAACGCACCGAACGAGCCTACGCCCTGTACCTGACCATTCTGCTGGTCATCATCGGTAACCTGCCCGGCGCAATCCTGAGCTTCTTCCTCTTCCGCTCCCTGCGCTTCGGCAACCTGGAAGGCGAACTGGCACCCAAGTACCGTTGGGCGCTTCTGCCCGCCATGGTCTTCTACGTATTGGTGACCGTAGTGCTACTCGCTGCGAACATCGCAATGTGGTCGAAGTAAACACACCGGCATACTAAGCACGCAGGCGCGCACTGACACCGCCCCGTATGGGGCACACCGGGCAGAGGACCCCGGAAGAACCACCATCTTCGGTGTGTACGCGCAAACGTACACCGCACTGACCCACAAGGACACTCACGACGTGAACCAGATTCCCGAGCCTACCGACGCGCAACACGCACCCGGCGCCCCGGCTGATACCGCTCAGCCCGCCGCAGCCGCCGCGACCTCAGCAGAGGAAACCCACGAAGTAGCCGACGAAATCAACATCGCCGAGCTGCCCGCACACCTGAACCCCGCCCACGAGGACTTTGACCCCTCGGCGGGGCTTGAGCGCTGGGCGGAACAGATGGACGTCTACACCGGTCCCGACGCGATGCTCGACTTCAACCAGGTCGACTACGTGCACATCGACCTGTCCGAGGCGAACCCCTCCGGCCTGGCACAGCTGCTCGCCGGACGTAAGACCCGCCTCTCCACGATTCTGCGCGACAAGTCGCAGCTGGAGGCGGGCATGCGTTCCGCACGCACCCTGCGCACCAAGATTTACGAACTCGCCACCGACCACGGCCTGGACTCCGGCTACTTCGTGGCGGGTACCGCCTCCTGGCTGTCACACGACACCCGCGAGGATGCCGCCGCCTACGAGAAGCGCTTCATCGCACCGATTCTCATGGCGCCGCTGAGCATCACCCCGCACCCGAAGGATGACGACTTCGAGCTGCGCCTCGCCGGTTCCGCACGCCTGAACCCGGCGATGGTCCGCCAGATCAAGCAGGAGTACGGCATCGACCTGGGCACTATGGACGTGGCGCAGCTGGCGAACTCCATGTCCCGCCTGGACCCCGAGCCGGTTATCGAGCGTATGCGCGCATCTGCCGGTCGTATTCCGGGCATGACCATTGAGTCGAAGTATTTCATCTCCACCTTTGCTGACCTGAAGGAAAGCCTGGGCGAGCTGCCGCACACCGCTATCACCCCGCTGGTTCGTGACCTGGCGGCACTGAAGGTTCCCGGCGTGAAGCCGCGCGAGCTCAACGCCCACAACCTGCAGCAGCCCCTGGACCAGCGCGACCCGGCAGAAGAAATGCTCCTGCTGGACGCTGATGCGAACGCCCAGGAAATTGTCGACACCGCGGTCAGCGGATTCTCCTTCACCATCACTGCGGCGCCCGGCACCGAGCCGCTGCGTACCGCCGTGAATATTGCATCCGCCCTGATGGGTCGCGGTAAATCCGTGCTCGTGGTGGGCGAGAAGCGCTCCACCCTCGCTGAATTCTCGGCGTTGCTCAAGCGCACCGGTATTGAGAGCCTGCGCTACGACCTGCTTGCCGAGCACGATGCTGAGGCTCAGCGCGCCGAGTTCATTCGCGCAATCGTGCGTAATGAGGGCGCCGAAGAGCCTAACTCTGAGGACCTGAACGAAGAGCTTGTGGCGACCCGTGCCGCGCTGCTCGACCACACTCGTGCCCTGCTGAACAAGGACGCCAACTGGCAGATTTCTGTCTACTCGGCGCTGCAGCGTCTGGCTGAGCTGACCGCCTCCGAGGACGGCCCGGCAACCCGCGTGCGTTTTGACCGCCCTATGCTCGATTCGCTCTTGGAGCGTGAGCAGGTGCGTGCCGAGCTGGTGCGTCTGGGTGAGATTGATGGTTTTGCGGCGGCTTCGCGCACCTCCCCGTGGTACCGTGCCCGCCTGGTCAATGATGAGGAAGCCGCCGAGGCGTACGCCCTGGTCATTACCCTCAAGTCCTCCCTGCTGAACCTGCGCGAGGCGATGAACCGCACCAGCGCAATGCTGGGTCTGCGCCCGGGTCGTACCATCGCCGAGTGGGAGTCGCAGCTGGCGATTCTGATGCGCATCCGTGAGACGCTCAAGCGTTTCCGCGCAGACGTCTACGACCGTCCAGTGACCGACCTGATTGCGGCGACTGCATCCGGTTCGTGGCGTCGTGAGAACGGCATCGAGATGAGCAGTATGCAGCGTTCCCGCCTGCGCCGCGCGGCAAAGGAGTACATCCTGCCCGGCGTGAATATTGGTGACCTGCACGAGCAGCTGAAGATTGTTCAGGCCGAGCGTGCCGAGTGGATTCGCCACATTGAGGCGCCCCGCACCCCGCAGATTCCTGAGAACCTGGATCAGCTGGCTGCCGCTCTGAACTCCCTGGTGTCTGAACTGGCGGGCCTAGGCATTGTCCTGGCTGACACCGTTGAGGGCACCGACTTTGTACGCACCGACCTGGATGCCCTGGACGCGCGCCTGGACGCCCTCATGGCGGACCGCGTGCTGCTCATGACCCTGCCGGAGCGTGACGCCCTGACCCAGAAGCTGCGTGAGCGCGGCCTGTCGGAGCTGCTCGATGACCTGTACGCGCGTCAGGTTCCGACCGAGGTTGTTTCCGCTGAACTGGAGCTTGCCTGGTGGCAGTCTGCCCTGGAGTTCTTGCTGCAGCATCACGAGGGTAAACTGCTGGACGGCGACCGCCTGCGCGATATGGAGTCCCGTTTCCGCCGTGCCGACTACGCCCACATGACTAGCGCCCCGGCGCGTCTGCTGGCGAAGGTTGCTCGCGTGTGGACTGAGCGTATTGAGTCTGAGCATGATCAGGCAGCGTACCTGAAGAGCCAGCTGCGCGGCTACGAGTTCGTGCTCGAGGAGCTGCTGACTCACGCCCCGGTGATGGCACGTACCCTGCTGCCGCTGTGGACTGCGAGCCCCTTCGCCCTGGCGCGTAAGGTTCCCGCCTCCATGCGTTTTGATACGGTGCTGCTGCTGGACTCCGAGTCGACCCCGCTGGCAGCGAACCTGCCCGCGATTACTCGCGCCGACCAGGTGATTGCCCTGGGCGACCCGCATTCGGGTTACCCCTCGCCGTTCATCGTGTCCGCCCCGACCTTTGGGGCGCCGGAACCGGCAGGTGAGCAGCTGGACAGCACCTTCGACGTGCTCGCTACCGTACTGCCCAACCGCACCCTGGCGATGCTGCACCGCAGCATGGACCCGGTGATTCTTGACTACCTGAACCGTGAGTTCTACGGTTCGCAGCTGCATGCGGCTCCGGTGAGCCGCGCCTCCGCCCAGCCCGCCGGTTCGCTGACCGTTGAGTACATTGATACTCGCGGTAAAGTGAGCGATAACGCGAACCTGGATTCGCCCGGTGTTGAGGTGGAGCGCGTGACAAACCTGGTACTGGAGCACGCCTACCGTACCCCGGACCGTTCGCTGGCGGTTGTGACGGCTAGCCCGAAGCACGCTCAGCGTGTGGCTGAGTCGGTGCGTCATGCCTTGAGCTTGTACCCGCAGCTGGGGCCGTTCTTCGCCGCTGGTGAAGAGTCTTTCCGCGTGGTCGACCTGACCCGCGCCGAGACCCTCGAACGCGATACCGTGATTTTCTCCCTGGGTGTGGGTCGTGCCCGCCTGGGTCAGGCGTCCTACGATTTGGGTCAGCTGTCTGCTGAGCACGGTCGCCAGGGCTTTGTGGTGGCGTTGACTCGTGCACGCCGTGCCCTGCGCATTGTCTCGTGCATTGACCCCTCCGAGCTGGACCCGCAGAAGCTGCATCATGGCGCGGTGGATTTCTACCACCTGCTGCGTGAACACGCGGAACGTCAGGCGCGTGAAGAGGTGGAAGCGAAGGCACAGCGCGTGCCGGAGACCCTGCCGCGTAACGCGTTCTTGGCCGTCGACGACGCGGACACCCCGGATTTGGGCGACTGGCTGCTGAACGATTTGGTGGCGCGTCTGCAGGCTCGCGGTGTGCGTGTGACCCGCGGTGAGGGCGATATCGCTCTGATTGCGCACGCCCCGGAGAAGCTGGCGGCTGAGCCGGTTCCCGCGCTGGGTGTGGCTCCCGTGGTCTCTTCGAACCCGAGTGTTCCGGCGGCTATGCCGCTGGTGGCGTGCTCCGATGGTGAGCCGAATTATGCGCGTGCTTCGGTGCGTGAGCGTACCCGCCTGGTGCCGGAGCGTCTGAGCCGCACGGGCTGGAACTACATTACGCTGGGCACCCTGGAAGTATTTGCTGATCCGGACGCCGTGGTGGCGCGCGTGCTGCACTACCTGGATATGGACGAGGATGCTGAGGTCCGTGGCTAGCTATTCGTCAACGCCGAAGCCGCGCCGTGGGCACCGTCGTGTGAGCGGCGGCGGCTCGGTGAGCGGGGCTGAGCCTCTGCTGGTGGGCGTGACGACGCCTCCGGTTGTGGCTTCGGGTACTTCCTCTGCCGCGGGGGCTTCCCCGAAGAAAGCTGATGCCCAGAAGCAGAACCCCCAGAAGGCGAGTTCTCAGAAGGCGGCTGCTTCTGCGCAGCCGCTGGCCCCGGAGGAGCGCGAGCGTCTGGAATGGATGCGTCAGCAGCGTCCTCCGCACTGGGGTAACAATATCGTGTAGCGCATCCGTACCGGGAGTGCTTCTTAAACGCCGAGGGGCGGGGCAACCTGTGTTGCCCCGCCCCTCTTTTGGCTGGTGTGGAACCCCGTTTAGGAGTTGCCCTTGTCGGTGCTGTAGAAGCCGGAACCCTTGAAGGTCACGCCGACGGTGTTGTAGCGCTTGCGCAGGGTTTCTTCGCCGCACTGCGGGCAGACGCGCAGTGCATCGTCGCTAAAGGACTGGCGCTGTTCAAAGACGTGATTGCAATTCTTGCACTGGTAAACGTAGACCGGCATATTGTCCTTCTGTATCGATTTTTCGTTGAGCGGGTTTAATAACAGTGGTTTGAGTGTACCGCTTTTGAAACGCTCTGGGCTATTTGCGGTTTCTTCTCAAAAAGCTATTTCTGGTTTCTTTTTGCCTTTTTCCTGAGCGATTTTGGTCGTGTGTTCCTGCATATCTTTGAGCTTTTGCATGAAGATTTGGGGTGTCAATCAGGAGGTGGGCGGTGCTGGTCAACCGGCTACATCGGTGACTGCTGAGAGGTGCGGAAAACGCCTTCTTCGGTGAGGATGACTGGCAGAATAGCGTCCCACTGGTCGTAGGGAATAGCTTCATAAATTTCATCGGCAAAGACCACGCCGATGCTCTGCTCCTTCAGCTGCTGTGCGCTGAGCAGGGGGATAATGCGGTCATAGTAGCCGCCTCCTTGACCGAGGCGGTGCCCGCCTGCATCAAAAGCAAGGGCGGGGATGAGACGCAGGTCGGCGTCAATGAATGCTTGCGTGTCTTGTTCTTCGCCTTCGGGTTCGGGGATGCCCATGGGGCTGAGCGGATGCTCAACGGTGGGGTCCCAGTGCACCCAGGCGAGTTTGCGACCGGGGCGTACGACGGGCACGAGGATGCGGTGTCCCTGCTCATGGAGAGCGTTTAGTGCTTGGACAATGGGCGGCTCAGATTTGGTGGGCAGATACGCCGCAATGGTACCGGGGGAGTGGACCCGCTGCGCAACCGCCTCGAGAATGTGGTGGGCAAAAAGATCAGCCAGCTGCTGCTGACCGTGTTCGTCGCGGTGGCTGCGTGCTGTGAGGCGGCGCGGGCGAATCTGAGAGCGGAGAATGTCTTTATCCAGGGAGATATCGTCTGCGCTGGCACCGGTGTCGGAGTTGCTGATGGCAGCTGCGGTATTGAGAGGCATGGTGTGTCCCATCGTCTTTGCGGGTGAGGTCTTATGTGGGGTGGGGGAGAGCGGTTCTATGGGCTAGATTGGCTGGTTTGGGTCATGATGCCTCCGCGTTGAGGGGCGTTTCGAGGCAGGGTGAAAACGTTCTTGTAGATGGCAAAAAGCAACCTACTCTGTTGGGCTGTAGATTCTACTTTTTAGTATAAGGATTACAGAAAATAGCATTGGGTTCTGAAGAAGGTATTTTCTCTACAGCCCGAAGAATGGGCCGCTGTGGATATGTAGTTAGTCACGTTGAAGATTTTTTCATGTCATAGTGTCTATAAATCGCCTTAAGTACTTTACAACTTAGGGTATTCTTGTGGCATGGCTACTGAAATTAAGTCTGTTACTAAGGCAGTTATTCCTGCTGCTGGTCTGGGCACCCGATTCCTGCCCGCAACGAAGGCAACCCCCAAGGAAATGCTCCCCGTCGTTGATCGCCCCGCGATTCAGTACGTGGTGGAGGAAGCAATCCGTGCCGGTCTGAACGACGTTCTGATGATTACCGGCCGTAACAAGCGCGCTCTCGAGGATCACTTCGACCGCGTTCCCGTTCTGGAGCAGCAGCTCGCTGAGCAGGGTAAGGACGCCCTACTCGCATCCGTGGTAGCTACCAATGAGATGGGTGGCGACCTGCACTACGTGCGTCAGGGCGACCCCAAGGGCCTGGGCCACGCTGTTCTGCGCGCAAAGCGCCACGTTGGCGATGAGGCATTCGCTGTTCTGCTCGGTGATGACCTGATTGATGAGAAGGAAGACCTGCTCTCCCGCATGGTGGAGGTCCAGGAGCGCACCGGCGGTTCCGTCGTTGCTCTGATGGAGGTCCCCCGCGAGGCTATTTCCGCTTACGGTGCAGCTGCTATTGAGGCTGTTGAGGGCGAAGACGGTTTCGTGAAGATCACCGGCCTGGTTGAGAAGCCTGCTGCTGATGAGGCTCCCTCGAACTACGCTGTGATCGGCCGTTACGTTCTGAGCCCGAAGGTCTTCGAGGTTCTGGAGAACACCGCTCCGGGCCGCGGCGGCGAGATTCAGCTGACCGACGCTCTGCAGACTCTGGCTCAGGGTGAGGGTGAAGGCGAAGGTGTCTACGGTGTGGTCTTCTCCGGCCGCCGTTTCGACACCGGTGACAAGCTGTCCTACCTGAAGGCAAACGTTATTCTTGCTGCTGAGCGTCCCGAGTTCGGTGACGACCTGCGCGCATGGCTGAAGGACTTTGTCGCAGAGAACTGCTAATTACTCTGCATTCGCTCTCTGATGAGGGCAACCGATAAATACCAACCACGCTGAGGAAGGCGTTCTTTCTGGTGGGGCGTTAGCCCTGAGGGAGGGCGCCTTCCTTTGCGTCGTTCGTGTCCGTTATGTGCGTGGCGTGCTACTGGGTGAGGGCCCAGGGTGTGCCTTGTGCAGGGACGCGACGACGTTGTAGTGTGCATATTCCTTCTGGGGTATATGTGCATATCCAGCCCGATTCTTGCCTCTTATGGAAAGCATTGGGAATATAAGGGTATGATTAAAGTCTAGGGATAAAGGGACGATAGAGGGCGACCTGATATGACGCTGTTGAACACCTCGGGTGTGTTGGTAATTCTGACCGTGATTTTGCTGCTGTGGTTTGTGCCCAGGAGCCTGCGTCGCGCGCCCGCTGGTCCCTCCGTGGAGCCCGAGCGTCCCCTGATTAGTGCCGAGCGTACCGCTGAGGATATTCTCGCCTCCGCCGGCGTGCTACTGAATGAGTCGGAGGCGTACCAGTCCTCCGATCACGCGGTGGCGCCGGGTACCTCCCTGCCCTCTTCCGCTCTTCCGCAGGCTTCTTCCCGTTCCTCTCACGCTGTGGAGGATGCCGTTCAGCCTGCACCCGATACGGCTTCTATTTCGCAGATTCGTGATTCCTCCCCGACTGCTCCCTACACCGATGAAATTCCGGTGGTGGAGGAGTCGAAGCCCTCGCCGCTGTCCTACTTTGATACCTCGAGCCCGAGCGGTATCGCCCTGCTGGTCGCGGCTGGCCTGGGCGTGCTTGCCCTGGTGACCGGCATGCTGGCGCTCTTTGGTGTTCTGGCGTGGGGTTGGGCTGTTCTCTTCCTGATTCTTGCCGGTGGTGCGTGGGCTGTAAGCCGTTTTGGTCTGCTGGAGTCTCTTGGCAACCAGATTAAGGCGAACCGCGATGCGCGCCGCGCCAAGGCAGAAGCAGAAGATGCCGAGGATAATGACGCTGAGGCGTATGAAGAGTCTGACGACGAAAAAGCTTACGATGACGCTTCTGAGCCTGTAGAGGATACTGAAGCGCCGGAAGCTGAAGCTGTCGAAGAGCCTGCACATCAGGCTCGCCCCGCTACCCGCAAGCCCGTACGCGGCATGAACCGCGAGGCAGTAAATCCGAGCCGCGCACATGCTGTGGTGGCGGCATCCAAGGATGCACCCGAGGTGACTGCTCGCAAGGAGGCGCCCGCGCCTTCTCAGACTGCTCGTCCTGTTCGCCCGGCACCTACTCGTTCTGCCGCTACTGGTTCTGCCGAGCCGCCTGTGGCTCATCGCCCTGAGCGTCGCCAGCAGCGTCCGAGTCGCTTCCAGCCGATTCGTCGCGGTAGCGTGCTCTTCGATCAGGAGAGCGGTTCCGCTACTTCCTCCGGTGCACCGCGTACTGCTGCACAGCCTCAGCGGGTAGCGCAGGCTCCGGTTGCTCCGAGCCAGCCTGTCCAGCCTCAGCCCGCACAGCCCGCTCAGGCACCCGTACAAGCTCCCGCCAAGCCGGTAGCAGCTCGGCCTGCACCAGCCACCCAGGCACCTGCACAGCCGGTAGTAGCTCCCGCGCAGCAGCCGGCAATTCACCCGGATCAGCCGGTGGCCCGCCAGGCTCTGCGTGACGGTTCGCCCGTCCGTCAGGCACCTGCGGCACCTGTTACTCAGGCTCCCGCTCAGCCGATTCCCGAAGAGATTCCTCTGCCGGATGTCCTGGACGATTCCGAGTTCGATGCGCTGGATATCGCCTCGCTGAACGATTCGGCTCTTTCGACCGGTGCTACGGTAACCGGTGGTGTTCGTTCGACGAACCGTCACCCCGGTGCTGGCTCCTCCTTTGAGGCGGTGAGCAACACCTGGAACCCGGTTCAGTTGCCCAAGCCGCTGAGTGCTCTGCACCGCCAGGACAAGAATCAGGGTAAGAAGTAGACCTTGTCCTAGATATGTGTATAAAACCCCGACAGTTCGTACTGTCGGGGTTTTGTTTTGCTGGGAATGTGCCTCTGGAAAGGAACGAATAAAAAGAAAAGGAACCCCATCAGCGGGGTTCCTTTTCCAGCATCACACACAGGAAGAAAGTCTTCTAGACCGATTAGGAAGGCCTTCCCACAAGGCCTGCCCTATTCGGTAATAAAAATATATCCTAATTCCCATGCGGGTGACAAGCTGAAAATAGCGACAGCCTGTCAATAAACTAAGGTTTACCTAAGTGAAATCCGCGCCATTGCAGGCGACAAGAGGCAATAACCCCGGCTGAAAAAAATTTAAAAAAATTTTCTGACCCCTCCATAAGTCGAATAAGAAGCCTCAAAAAACCTTCAATCAGGTTAATATCGCCCACTCATGAGAGAATAGCCGGGTGAAAGATTGGTTTGACGCACTCCCAATTGAGGTTGCCCTAGCTTTCATGTGGGTGGTCGGAATCGTCCGCACCAGCATCGTGTACGCTCTTGGCGCGCTCGCTGCTGAAGGCGGCGCCCGCCTCGACCGCATCCGCAAAGCCATGGACAGCCCGCTCTACCGTAAAGCGCGCCGCTTGATTAACCGGTGGGGCGTAATTGCTGTGCCCCTCTGCTTTCTCACCGTGGGTCTGCAAACCGCGGTCATCATCACGACCGGCTTCACAAAAATGCCTCTGCG
Organism: Rothia sp. HMSC075F09; assembly: GCF_001810515.1. Lineage (NCBI taxonomy): Bacteria > Bacillati > Actinomycetota > Actinomycetes > Micrococcales > Micrococcaceae > Rothia > Rothia sp. HMSC075F09. The sequence continues at coordinate 98,674 of NZ_KV801792.1, read as the reverse complement.
CCGCTGGGTTCCCGCGATGCTGGTTGGAACCTTCATGTGGGCGTGTATCTACACCACGATCGGCTTCGCAATTCTTGCGGTCCTCGGCCTGGAGCCGTGGATGTTCCCGCTCGCCCTTGCCATCGTTATTACGGTGCTGGTCATTGTGACTCAGCTGCGCGAACGCCGCATTAACCGCGAAACCGTTGAGAACACTGCGGATAACATCGCCGAGAACTAGTCCTACCTTCAGCGGGGGATAGGTGCACTATCTCGCCGGGTTGAGGCCACTCACCTACCCTCAATGCCCCCGCCCAAGATGTGCTAGCGTGGAGGGATGAGTTCATCCGCATCCTCCACCGCAGGCACCCCCGAAGAGCAGCCCGTCAACGACTCTGCCCTCACCGCAATCGACCCCGAGCAGAGCGCGCCCGAAAACGCTACCGACCAGGTAGAAAGCGAAGCGCCCACCGAGGCCCCCGCCCGCGTGTACCTGCATCCCGAGCAGCTGGCGATGATCCAGACCCCGGAGGCTCTGCCCATCCCCGTGCTCCAGCGTTCTATGCTGCGCATTAGCTACGTGCCCGCGATTATGCCCGGCAAGTGGTTCAACCGCTGGCACGAGCGTTACGGCGACCGCGTGCAGCTGGCGGAGGTGCCCGTGCGTGAGGCGCGCGGCCTGGACTCCCTGCATCAGGACCTGTGCCTGATTGATCCCGCCGCTAACCCCGCTGCTGGGTCCGCTACTGTATCCTCCGTTGAATCCGCCGCTGAGGCTGCAGAAGAGGGTGCTGCTGTCTCCGAGGCGCCCGCCGAGGTTAGCGCTGAGGCTACCGAGCACGCCCCCATTGAGCGTAAGGACGTACCCGAGAACCCCTTCGCACACATGAGCATTGTGCGCCCCGACCGCGAACCGGCAAGCACCGACGGCGAGAAGTACCACAGCATCCGCCTCTACGAGGAGCTGCCCGTGGTCATTCTGCCTGTGGACCACGTGCTCACCGTGCTTGATGAGGTGCCCGTGGAGGAGCTTGCCGAAGAGTTCCTGCTGCAGCCCGCCTCCGATATTCCCGCCTATGAGGAAGTCTCCCGTGCATGGCGTGAGAGTGCCGGTCGTATCGTGCCCGAAGGCCTGACCGATAAGGAAACCATCGAGCTGGTTGCCGCTGGTGTGGGCCTGTACATTGTGCCCATGTCCATTGCGCGTTTCTACCACCGCAAGGACCTCACCTACCGCCCCGTTGCGGGCCTGGACCTCTACCCGGTGCACCTGGTGTGGCCGCGTGCCCCCAAGGGCGAGCCGCGTAGCGAAGAGCTCGAAGCGCTCCTGCAGGACTTCATCGGTATTGTGCGTGGCCGCACCGCAACTAGTGAGCGCGGTAGCGAAACCCGACAGGCACGCGCCGAACGTATCGCCGCCGAAAAGGCAAAGGAAAAAGCGAAGGCACGAGCCGCCAACGCCCGCCGCGAAGCACGCGATAAAAAGCGCGCCAACGCCAAGAAAAACGGTAACGCGCGCCAGCACGCTCGACAGTCCGCCAAAGCCGCCAGCGCACGCCGCGGCAAGAAACGCTAACGAACGATAGACGGTAAAATCAAACCATGGCATTAGCAATGGAAACCCGACCCGCAGCCTACGCAGTGATCATTGAGCAGGGCAAGCTGCTCATGACCCGCTGGGTGCCCGAAGACCGCGCGCTCAGCCCCCTCTGGTCCCTGCCTGGCGGCGGCATGGAACCCGGCGAACAGGCCGACGAAACCGCGCTGCGAGAGACCCTCGAAGAGACCGGCTACAGCGTCGCCATTGAAGACATTCTGGGCGTGCACGCCGGACACTTCCCCGTGCGTTCCACCCAGAAAGACCCGCAAGCGCTACCCTTCTGCGCCCTGCGGGTGGTTTTCCGTGCCCACATTGTCACCGGCGAACTGCGCCACGAAATCAACGGCTCCTCCGACACGGCACGCTGGGTACCCATCGCTGAGCTGGACACCATCCGCTACGGCACCCTCATCGACGAGGTCGCCTCCATGATGGGCTACTCCAACGCCGCCAGCTGGGCACGCGAATACCGCGAATTTCTTGCCGACGAAAACGCACGGAAGCTTCCCTAATGAACCGACTGATCCTCACCCGCCGTGCGGCGCTCACCTCCCTGGCGCTCATGCCGCTACTTGCCGCTTGCGGGAATAATGACGCAACCCCGCAGGTGGACCCTTCCGCGTCCAGCTACGGCACTCTGCGCATCGGCTACGGTGCTCTGCGTGAAATGCGCGCCGTAGCGCACGTGTACGCGCGCGCCCTGCGACAGATTGGCTACTCCGTTGAACTTGTTGACACCGACAACAGCCGCGCTACCGCCCTGCGCGGGCTCATGGTTCCTTCGGCTAACTCCGCCACCCCTACCGCTACTCTGCCCGACGATGAGGAAACCGGTAGCACCACTGCCGCCGCCCCTGAAGCGTTGGACCTGGTCATCGACTACAGCGGCGACCTACTGCTCTACCTGACCGACGACGGCAAAATCAGCCCCGCCGCCGCCCATAACGAACGCATCGCCGCCTCCGTGAGCGCCTCCGCTCAAGCGGCAGGCGTGACCCTGCCCCCGGCAGCTACCCCCACCGCGGAGGAGAGCACCGCCTCCGCGCATGCTACGGACGGTACCGCAAGCCCCACCGCAAGCTCCACCCGCTCCGCAGACCCCATCAACCTGCGCGCCATGAGCACCACCGACATGACCAACGCCATCTCGCGCATCCTGCCCGAAGAGCTCATGCTTCTCAACGGTGCTAGCGCCACCAACAAGGATGTGCTGGTCACTACCCGCGCCGTGAGTGCCCGCCACAAGCTCAACTCCCTCGCGAACCTGCGTGAGGTGCAGTCTTCCCTGGCGTTCTCCATCCCGACCGGGTACTCCAGCGGCACCTACGGCGTGGATTCTTTGCGTAGCCTCTACCGTTACCGTGTGCACGACCCGAAGATTCAGGACGACCCCGCCGAGCGCGTCAACGCCCTCACCGCAGACACCGTGCAGGTGACCCTGCTACACAGCAGCGACTCCGCGATTGAAGAGAATCGCCTGGTCACCCTGGAAGACCCCTCGACGGCGCTTTTGCAGCAGCAACTGGTGCCCATTATTCGCCGTACCCTGCCAGATAGCGCCCGTACGGCAATTAACCGCGTATCATCTACATTAGACACGGGTAACCTCTCGTTCCTGTTGCGTCTGACTAGCGGTTCCAACCCCATCGCAGATGATGACGCAGCACAATTCATTTTGGATCACCCTAGAAAGTAAATCATCATGACGAAGTACCGTCAGTCCTCAAAGTTGAGCAACGTCCTGTACGACATCCGCGGCCCCATTCTGGATGAAGCCAATCGCATGGAAGCGATGGGCCACCGCATCCTCAAGCTGAACATTGGTAACCCCGCACCCTTCGGCTTTGAGGCGCCGGATGCCATCATGATGGATATCATTCGTCACCTGCCCGAAACTCAGGGCTACTCTGACTCCCGCGGCCTCTACTCGGCACGTACCGCCATTGTGCACCACTACCAGAACCGCGGCATCATGAACCTCGACACCGAATCTATCTACTTGGGTAACGGTGTGTCTGAGCTGATCCCGATGACCCTGCAGGCACTGTGCGAGACCGGCGACGAAATCCTGGTCCCCATGCCCGACTACCCGCTGTGGACCGCAGCCACCGCGCTGGTCGGCGGCAAGCCCGTGCACTACCTCTGCGATGAGGAAAACAACTGGTACCCGGACATCGAAGACATTAAGTCGAAGATTACCGAGCGCACCAAGGGAATCGTGGTTATTAACCCGAACAACCCCACCGGTGCCGTCTACCCGCGTTCCGTGCTTAAGCAGATTGTGGATGTGGCACGCGAACACGGTCTGGTCGTGTTCTCTGATGAGATTTACGAAAAGATTACCTACGATGGCGCAGAGGCCATCAACATGGCGACCCTCACCGGCGACGACGTGCTCTGCCTGACCTTCTCCGGCCTGTCCAAGGCATACCGCGTCTGCGGTTACCGTGCGGGTTGGGTCGCTATCACCGGCCCGAAGAAGGACGCTTCCAGCTACCTGGAAGGCATTCACCTGCTCGCCTCCATGCGCCTGTGCGCCAACGTTCCGGCACAGCACGCCATCCAGACCGCGCTCGGCGGCTACCAGTCCATTAACGAGCTGATTGTTCCCGGCGGCCGCCTGTACGAGCAGCGCACCCTGGCGCACAAGATGCTCAACGAGATTGACGGCATCAGCTGCACCAGCGCGGACGGCGCTCTGTACCTGTTCCCGAAGATTGATGTTGAGCGCTTCGACATTACCGACGACGAGCAGTTCGCTCTGGACCTGCTCAAGAGCCAGAAGATTCTCTTCAGCCACGGCCGCGCGTTCAACTGGAAGGACCCGGACCACTTCCGCCTGGTGTTCCTGCCCGATACGCAGACCCTCACCAGTGCCCTGGAGCGCCTGGGTAACTTCATGGCTGACTACAAGCAGAAGCACTAGCCTTCCCGCCTCTGCTACATATAGACAGAAATAGCCTGCCCCGCAGTTCTGATGAGCTGCGGGGCAGGCTATTTTTGTTTGACGGCTGGCGGATGTGCCAGAGCGGGTGCTGGAAGCGGCTTTAGTTTGCCAGGTTCTCCTGACCAGCCTGTGCGCCGCGTGCCGCGTTCAGGCGCTCCTGCGCGCCCTGCAGCCACGCCTCGCAGCGGGCGGCAAGCGCCTCGCCACGCTCCCACAGGGCGATGGAGGTCTCCAAATCACTGGCGCCGGACTCCAGCTGGCGCACGACCTGCTCCAGCTCGGCACGCGCCTGCTCGTAGCCGAGGGTTTCGACGGGTGCGCCCAGCTCGGCGCTGTTGAAGCTAATGTTCTCGCTCATTGAGGAACCTTTCAGGGGTAAAAATCTTGGGGTAAAACTTATCGAGGTTTAGGAGATGTTCGAGGGGTCCGTAGAAGTCACGGCCGCCTGCGCCGAACCGGTCGCCGCGCGCACCGTAATCTGCTCGCCCTCGCTCAGCGCCGAAGCGTCGCGCACAATAGCGCCCGCGGCATCCTGAACGATGGAGTAGCCGCGGTTGAGCGTCTGCGCGGGCGAGAGCGAACGCACCCGCGCCAACGTATGCGACAGAGTCGCCGACTCACGCTCCAGGCGGTGCTGCACCGAACGGTGAGTGCGCTCGCGTAGCTGGCTCAGCTCCTCCACACGCATGAGCAGGGAGGACTCCGGATGGGTGAGCACCGGGCGGCTCCGCAGCTGCGCAATGTAGTTCATCTGCATGCCCACGTAGCCGAGTACCGCACGGTCCAGGCGGGCGCGGGCCTCGGTGATGCGGGCGGTTTCCTCCGAAATATCGGGCACAATGCGCTTACCCGCATCGGTGGGGGTGGAAGCGCGCAGGTCGGCGACCGCATCGAGGATGGGGGAGTCCGCTTCGTGGCCGATTGCCGAGACCACCGGAGTGGTGGCCGCCGCGACGGCACGGATGAGCACCTCCTCGGAGAAAGGCAGCAGGTCTTCGAAGGAGCCGCCGCCTCGGGCGATGACGATGACGTCCACCTCCGGGTGGGCGTCCAGTTCGGCGAGAGCTGCAATGACCTCAGCTGCCGCGCCCTCACCCTGAACGCGGGTATTGCGCACCTCGAAGACCACGCCGGGCCAGCGCAGGGAGGCGTTGCGGATGACGTCCTTCTCCGCGTCAGAATCGCGACCGGTAATCAGACCCACACGATTCGGCAGCATGGGTAGCGGCTTCTTCCGGGCGTCAGAGAACAGCCCCTCGGCGGCGAGAGCTTCACGTAGACGCTGCAGCTGCTCGTGCAGGTTACCGGTGCCGACCGCGTACACTTCCTTGCCGATGAGGGAGAGCTTGCCGTTCTTCCACAGGCTCGGCTTGGCGCGGGTGACGATGCGAGCGCCTACGGTCACATCAGCCGCCAGACCGCTACCGGCACGCCCGAAGAGCGCGAGGGTGAAGGAGAAGTCTTCGTTGAGGTCTTTGAGCTCCATGAAGACGTTGCCGCCGCGGCCGTTGAGGGAGGCGACCTGCGCCTCCACCCAGAGCTCGGGAACCTTGTCTACGTAGTTTTTGAGGTTCTGCGCGAGCAGGGCGAGGGGCCAGGGGTTGGTGGCGGTGGTTTCCTGAGACTTCCCGGGAAGCTGCCGCTCGTGCACGGGTGGCACCACCAGTGCGGGTGCCGGTTGCGCTGCGGAGGGGTTGTAGAAGTTCATGCCTTCTATTGTCCCTGATTGGTCGGTTATGCGCCTGCGCACAGGTCAGCCTGGCGACTCGGGTAGCTTGCACGCAGTGCAGGCAGAACTTAGCTTCTGGCGCATTCTGCGGGTCTGAATCGGCTTTGAACACTGTGAGCGGGTACCCTAGGCTCATGCGCTCACCCGATCAGTCAGCACATCAGAACAACGCCCTCAACACCGCCGCGGCTTCGTCAGCGGCGGGTACTGGCGCGCAAAACTACCCGGCGGACGCGACCCGAGTCGTCGACACCCGGATTACCCGCACGGACGGTTACTACACAGCGGATGAAGACACCACCCTGCTACAGCCTACGCGCACGCTCGGCCACACCGCAGCCCCCACCAAGGCTGAACTGCAGGCTGCCCCGGAGCCTCCCTTCGCGGCAGGTTTGCGGAGGTTCCTGACCGTTGTGCTGTGCGCCCTTGCCCTGGTGACCGGACTGGGTGCAACCGCGGGCGCCTGGGTGAACTCAAAGCTCATGTCAGAGCGTGGTTTCTCGCAGATTTCCTCCACCCTGGCGGAAGATTCGCAGCTCGCCTCACGCATCGCGGACGGCGCGGTCGAAGACCTCATGAACTCCGAAGCTATGACAACCTTCCTCGACGGCACCAAACAAAGCGGCTTATACTCCATTCTTGTAAAGCCGACACAAGACGGCATACGTTCCCTGCTCAACCGTTCCGCGGCTGAGCTGTCAAAAACTGAAGAATATCGAAGCCTCTGGAAGGAAATAGCCGAGGAAACTCGCCGCTACAACCTCGAACACCAGGACGGTCCCGCCGTCATTGTGCTCACCCCCTTCTACCGTGCGCTGGATGCGAAGGTCGGCTCTATCGGCTCCTTCGACCCGGACCTGACGAAGCTCGGCCCTGAAACCCTCAACATTGACCGGGTAAAGGACGGCAACAACCAGCAAGAGCAGCAGGAGTGGTTCCTGCACGCCGGCATTAACCGTGCCGCCGCGCTGGGCAAATCCACCGTGCCGCTGACCGTCATCTCGGTGCTGAGCCTGCTGCTGGCTACGTTGCTGGCACCCAGGCACCGCATCCTGGTGCCGGTGGTCACGGCTCTGCTCTACGCCCTGCTGGGCTGGGGCGCCGCAGCCTGGTTTGGCGGCCAAAGCCCTGAAACCCTGGGAATTACCAGCCACAGCACCGCCGGAACGGCGCTGATTACCGGGGCATGGAACCAGCTTGCACCGTCACTGACCGGGCACTTGCAGGCGGCGGCAAGCTACGGGCTGGTCATGGCGATCCTCGCCCTGCTGCTCGGTATTCTGATTCGCCTTATCGCACTGGGACGTAGCCCTGCGAGCGGTGCCACAGTCATCACACACTAAAAGTCCGAACAACGTAGGATAGTAACCATGTCCACTGAAACTATTACCCTGGGCCTGCCGCCCATACCCCGCGAGCGCCGCAGCCGCGCCGACGTTGAAGCCGCCGCACCCGTCACCGGTGAAAAGAAAGTCCTGCTCGCCACCCCGCGCGGTTACTGCGCAGGCGTTGACCGTGCCGTGATCGCTGTTGAGAAGGCGCTGGAGCACTACGGTGCGCCCGTCTACGTGCGCAAGCAGATTGTGCACAACCGCCACGTGGTGGAGACCCTGGAAAAGCAGGGCGCTATCTTCGTTGATGAAGTGGACGAAGTTCCCGAAGGTTCCGTGACCGTGTTCTCGGCGCACGGAGTGTCCCCGGCGGTGGTTTCCGCAGCCGGCGACCGCTCCCTGAACACTATTGACGCGACCTGCCCGCTGGTGAACAAGGTGCACCGCGAGGCTGTGCGCTTCGCCAAGCAGGACTACGACATCCTGCTCATCGGCCACACCGGCCACGAAGAGGTCGAGGGTACCGCCGGTGAGGCGCCCGAGCACATCCAGATTGTGAACTCGCCCGACGAGGTGGACCAGGTGACCGTCCGCAACCCGGAGAAGGTCGTCTGGATTTCTCAGACCACCCTGTCCGTGGATGAGACCCTGGAAACCGTGGCGCGTCTGCGTGAGCGTTTCCCGTCCCTGCAGGATCCGCCCTCTGACGATATCTGCTATGCAACCTCCAACCGCCAGGGCGCTATCAAGGAGATCGCTCCGCGCGCAGACCTGGTGATTGTGGTGGGTTCGGCGAACTCCTCGAACTCCGTGCGATTGAAGGAAGTAGCACTCGAATACGGCGCTAAGCGTGCCGAGCGTGTGGACTTCGCACACCAGGTGGACGAGTCCTGGTTCGAGGGCGTGGCAACCGTGGGCCTGACCTCCGGCGCGTCCGTACCCGAGGTGCTGGTTCAGGAGGTGCTGGCTCTGCTCGCCGAGTACGGCTACAGCACCATCGAAGAGGTCGAGACCGCGAAGGAAGATATTCTCTTCTCCCTGCCGAAGGAACTGCGTTCCGCTCTGAAGAACGACGAGAACGTAGGCCGCCAGCTCGGTGGCCGCGGCGCTAAGCCCACTCGCTAAGCCTTTTAGCTGATGACCCCGTGTCCTTTTCCCCGTGTGGGGAGAAGACACGGGGTTTTTCGTGCTTGAGGATGCATGGGTAGGGATGGCGGTACGCGCCGGTTTCCGCTCGCGGGGGAGTGCCCCCTCTGCGGCGCTGGGGCGCCTTGAGGACGGAGCCCCCGCTTCGCGCGACCGCCTCCGCCGCAGTAACTGCCTCATAAAAATAGCCGCTGTGCGAACTCATGACATTTGTCATGTGCAGGTCATGACACTCTGTACCGCAGCGGCGCGAAAACCGGCGGTGTAATAGAAACATGAACACCGCAGCACTTCAGAACAGCAAGCACAACACCGCAGAAACCGTTATTTCTGCCCGCTCCCTCCGCCAGGTTTTCACCACCCGTGCGGCAGGCACCGTGGTCGCCGTCGACTCGATTGACCTGACCGTCAAACGTGGCGAAATCATCGCCCTGCTCGGCCCCAATGGCGCAGGTAAGACCACCCTCATCGACATGATTCTTGGTCTGACCCAGCCCAGCGGCGGTGAGTTGAGCGTCTTCGGTCGCAACGCCTCCGAGGCTGCACGCGCCGGTCTGCTCGGTGCGGTTCAGCAGACCGGTGGCCTGCTCAAGGATCTGACGATCCGCGCCACGGTCGAGATGATTGCGGCGCTGTACCCCAAGCCCATTGACGTGGATGAGGTACTCGCCGGTGCCGACCTGACCGATATTGCTAAGCGTAAGGTCGGCAAGTGCTCGGGCGGTCAGCAGCAGCGTCTGCGTTACGCCCTGGCGACCATGCACTCGCCGGAACTGCTGATTCTGGACGAGCCGACCGCCGGCATGGACGTGAATGCGCGCCGCACCTTCTGGGAGCGTATGGAAGCCATCGCAGAACGTGGAACGACCATTCTTTTTGCGACGCACTACCTGGAAGAAGCACAGAACTTCGCCCAGCGCATCGTGCTCATGGAATCCGGCTCCATCATTGCTGACGGCTCCTCCGATGAGATTCGCGCCCTGACCGGCCACCGCCACCTTTCCTTCCTCGCACCCGCGCCCATCACCGACCTGGATGTGCCGGTCGAGGTGACCGAAGAGTCCGGAGGGTACCGCCACCGCATCTCCGTGCTGGAGATTGAGCAGGTACTGCGCACTCTGCTGAATAACTACAGCATCAGCGACCTGGAGGTCACCAAGCCCTCCCTGGACGAGTCCTTCACCCTGCTGACCGAGCAGGCCGCCGCCTCCAAGGCATCCGACGCCTAAACATCAGACTGCCTAAACACCACATCATCTAAACGCTACACCGCCGCTACACACCTCAAGGAAAACATCATGCTCCGCTACGCACTCTACGACATCCGCGCTTCTATTCTCTCGACCGACCGTTTCTTCTTCGGCGTGGCACTGCCGATTGTCTTCTTCCTGCTCTTTGGCGCGATGCAGGACTACTCCTCCCAACAGATGGGCGACGGCAACGTAGCGGCCTACGTCATGATTGGCATGGCGCTGTACGGTGCTGTGCAGAACACCGTGGCGATTAGCGGCAGCACCGTCACCGAGCTCTCCAGCGGCTGGAACCGCCAGCTGGCGCTGACCCCGCTGACCACCGGCAAGTACCTGGGTGCGAAGGCTCTGACCGCCCTGGTGATTTCTGCGCTGCCGGTGATTGCGGTGAACATTGTGGGCATGTTTACCGGTGTTGAGATTCCTGTGAACCAGCAGCTTGCAGCCGGCGCGCTGACGGTGCTGTGCGGTCTGGTGTTCGCCTTCTACGGCATCATGATGGGTCTGCTGATTCGTAACGAGAACGCCGTGTCCATTGCGAACGGTCTGCTGGTGATTATGAGCTTCTTCGGTACCGTGTTCTCCCCGCTGAGCACCGACCTGCTGAAGTACGCCCGCTTCACCCCGCTGTACGGTGCTGCCGAGATTGCCCGCTACCCCTTCGCCGCAGGTCAGACCATTATTCTGGGTGGTGAGGACTGGTTCGTGACCGAGCCGCTCTGGTACGCCGTAGTGAGCCTGGTCGTGTGGGCGGCTATCTTCCTGGGTGTTTCTGCCCTGCTGATGCGCCGCGCAACTCGCCGCTAAACGCTTCTTCCCGCCGCAGCCTCGAACCTCCGAGGCTGCGGCGGAAGCCGTATCCACTCATACTGCATCTACTAACACAGCCCCTACTGACACCGCCGCACCGGTGGCATCTGCACCCGCGGCACCCGCACGTTAGGCTAGAACCATGACCGAAATCCACACCCACCCGCACAACACTGACCAGGCTCGCGCCGTGAACGAATACCCCCACGCAGAGAACGAGGCGGCACCCTCCGCCGCGAAGCGCACCCTGGGCAAGCACCGCTTCCGCTTCCTCTACCGTGAACGCCGTGGCAACGTGAACTGGCTGGCGCTGGGCTTTAGTGCCCCGTGGCTGGTGTTTCTGCTCATGCCGCTGGACAGCTTCCTCACCACCCCGGAGTTGGGGCCGGTGCGCTGGGCCGGTGTGGCGCTGGTGGCACTGTTTGCGGTGGTGAACTGCTCGGCGTACGCGGTGCCGTGGCTGGTGCCGGTCGCCTCCACGGTGCGTCGAAGCGTCATCTGGACGCTACTGATGGCGCTGCCTGTGGTTGGCCTGACGGCGCTGCGGTTGGAATCGGCGTATATGGTGTTCTTGTCGTTCAGCATGTACTTTGTGGCGTTCTGGATTTTTGGCACAATCGCCCCGTACCGCCTGCGCTTGGGTGTAGCGGCGACGATTGCCCTGGCCTGCTGGCTAATTTTTATGGCGAGCATCGGCTTTGATGTCACCGCGCGCGGTGGTATGGCCCTCTTTATTGGTGCACCGATGGTGGGCATGCTGGGCTTCTCCTACCTGATTGAGCTGGGCGAACGCGCGGACGTGGCGCGTGCCTCCCTGGCGCTCTCTGAGGAACGTGAAGAGATTGCCCGCGACGTGCACGACGTGCTCGGACACTCCCTGACCGTCATCACCCTCAAAGCTGAGCTGGCGCAGCGTCTGCTGGAGATTGACCCCGCCCGCGCCGGCGCGGAGATGGAGGCGATCGCGCAGCTGTCCCGCGCATCCCTGGCGGAGGTTCGCTCAACCGTGACGCGCCTGCGTGTGCCCGACTTCTCGGGTGAGATTGAGGGTGCGGGTCGTGCCCTGCAGACTGCCGGTATTCGCGCCGAACTGCCGGATGCTCAGAGCGCGCTCGCGGTGGCTGGCGTGAACGCGAAGCTGTTCTCTTGGGTGCTGCGTGAGGCGGTCACGAACATGGTGCGCCACTCGGGCGCGAACGCGGCGCGGGTGCGTCTGAGCGCAACCGGCCTGGATATCCTCGATAACGGCGTGGGTGCGGGCGATGCGCGCGGTAACGGCCTGACGGGCATGGCTCAGCGCGTGGCGGCGTCCGGCGGTAGCGTGGTGATTGAGCCGGCACCCGAGCAGTGGCTGGCTGAGAACCCTGGCGGTGGGGTGGGTACGCGCATCCGTGTGAGCATGGACGGTGACACCTCACTGCTGTAGGTAGGTTCTGCAGATTGTGGAACTTGTCGCCGCGCCCTGGACGGGGGAGCTACCCGCCCCTGTATGGTGGTGGTAGACAACCTCACGCGGTTGTTCCGCCCGCCGTTATCACCCCGTCTTCAGCCCTGGGAGGCTCCCATGATTCGTGTTCTGCTCGCTGACGATCAGCAGCTCATCCGTGAGGCTCTTGCCGCTCTGCTGGGTCTGGAGGTTGACCTGCAGATTGTGGGTCAGGTCGGTAGTGGTGATGAGGTGTTGGGTGCTGTCGCCCTGCTGAAGCCGGACGTGGTGCTGTTGGATGTGCAGATGCCCGGTACTTTGCTGGCTGATGGTATTGAGGCGGCTGCGGCGCTGCGTGATGCGGGTGCGGTGAGTGAGTCGGGTGAGCCGGTGCGCACGCTGATTGTGACGACGTTTGGCCGCCCGGGTTATGTGCGCCGTGCGCTGGAAGCTGGTGCGAGTGGTTTCGTGGTGAAGGATACGGGCGCTCGTCAGTTGGCGGAGGCGATTCGTCGTGTGCATGCGGGGTTGCGTGTGGTGGATCCGTCGTTGGCGGCGGATTCTTTGGTGACGGGTGCTTCTCCGTTGACGGAGCGTGAGGCGCAGGTGCTGCGTGAGGCGGCGTCGGGTGGTACGGCTCAGCAGATTGCGTCGGCGTTGTTTTTGTCGGCGGGTACGGTGCGTAATTATTTGTCGGCGGCGATGGCGAAGACGGGTGCGTCGACTCGTCAGGATGCGGTGCGTATCGCCACGGAGAACGGCTGGCTCTAGCCCCCTGCTCTCATCAACACGGGCGGCTCCTGCCCGAACACGGTAGAATGGTAGTGTCTATGCCCGCAGGCGCCCCGCACCCGTTTCTTCCCGAGACCGGCGGTGCCGCGCTTGGAAGCGGGCACCATTTTCGCCCTGTGCCCGCCCGCACCCGCCGCATCACGTACGCGGCGCATCCTGAACGTATGGCGGCACATGATTCGAAGGAAAACTTGTGGCTCTAACTATCGGCATTGTTGGCCTGCCTAACGTGGGCAAGTCCACCCTGTTCAACGCTCTGACCGGCAACACTGTGCTGGCGGCTAACTACCCGTTCGCGACCATTGACCCGAACGTGGGCGTGGTGAACCTGCCGGATGCGCGTCTGAACCGTCTGGCTGAGATTTTTGGTTCGGAGCGTATTCTGCCTGCGACTGTTTCGTTCGTTGATATTGCGGGTATTGTGAAGGGCGCTTCTGAGGGTGAGGGCCTGGGTAACAAGTTCCTCGCGAACATTCGTGAGGCGCACGCTATCGCCCAGGTGGTGCGTGCGTTTGATGACCCGGACGTCATTCACGTGGACGGCAAGGTTGACCCCGCCTCCGACATGGAGACCATTAACACTGAGCTAATTCTGGCTGACCTGCAGACTCTGGAGAACGCTATTCCGCGTCTGGAGAAGGCTGTGAAGATTAAGAAGGGTGACGCCGCTCAGCTGGAGACCTACAAGGCTGCGCAGAAGATCCTGGAGGATGGTGACACCATCATTTCTCGTGCGAAGGACGCGAAGCTGGAGCTGACCCATTTGAAGGAGCTGAACCTGCTGACTGCTAAGCCGTTCATTTACGTGTTCAACGCGGATGAGGGCATTCTGGCATCTGAGGAGAAGCAGCAGGAGCTGCGTGACATGGTGGCGCCGGCTGAGGCTGTGTTCTTGGATGCGAAGCTGGAGGCTGATCTGGTGGAGCTGTCTGAGGAGGAGGCTCGCGAGATGCTGGAGATGAACGGTCAGGATGAGTCCGGCCTGGACCAGCTGGCTCGTGTGGGCTTCTCGACTCTGGGTTTGCAGACTTATCTGACTGCTGGCCCGAAGGAGGCTCGCGCCTGGACTATTTATAAGGGTGATACTGCGCCGCAGGCTGCTGGTGTGATTCACTCTGATTTTGAGCGTGGCTTCATTAAGGCTGAGGTTGTGTCGTTCAAGGACCTGGATGAGGCTGGCTCCATGGCGGAGGCGAAGGCTCGCGGTAAGGTCCGTATGGAGGGCAAGGACTACATCATGCAGGACGGCGACGTAGTCGAGTTCCGCTTCAACGTCTAAGCTTAGAATAATTAAATAAATTAATATCTGAGTAACAGTGAAGTTATAAGATCCCCTTGAGACAGTTGTATCTTTGATGAACTGATGCTCAAGGGGATTTTATTATATCTATTCAATTGAGGAAATCTATTGGTTCTAGGAGGAACAAATGGTTGATGCAACAAAAGTATCATCAATAAAGATTAAAACAAATCATACAGGTGAAAAAAAATATTTAATATTTGATGTTGTTAATAATACAGAAACTCAATGTGCAATTATTTTTGGCAAAAATGGTTCGGGCAAATCAACGCTTGCTCGGGCTCTTAGCGTTGACACTAAATCCACTAAATTCTTTGGTGTTGATAAAAATTATCTGGGAAGTGATTGTTCAAATGTTCACGTATTTAATGAGTCTTATGTTATTAAAAATTTCCGCATTTCTAAAAATTTAAGCCTTGAGCCGGTGATTTTATTAGGTGATCATAGTGAGCGGGTGGATGAAATCGATAAGCTTCGAAAGAAGATTGAACTTTGCGAAGAGGAAATTTCTTCTTTAAAGGAAGATATTTTAAATAGGGTATTTAATAAAAATTTTTCTGTACAAAACGATATGGTTTGTGATTTTACGGTAGGTGACTATGTAAATTCTTGCATAGAGAACGAGTTGGAGAATTGCAAGAACTTTAATGAGTTTGATCCTGATGATCCAGACGGGTATATGAATGTTTTTGAGGGAAATAGATATAATCATAAGTCATATCTTAGATGGGTTGCGCAGGAATATTTTAGTGTGTGGGGTGCTGTGGAAGAAGAAAGAGGTGAAATAGATAGAATAGAAGAAATAAATAAAATAGAAGAAATAGATGAATATGTGGAATATCTAGAGGGGATAGAGTCGGAGATGATATCTTGCAATCAAGAGCTTAATCGCCTTCTGGATGCTGTTTATTCTGCTAGTGGTAACTATGAAGCCATTGGAAATGTGGAATTGCTCCAGGTTAAACGATGGGAGACTGCTAGGCTGATATCATGCTTTATTTATAGTAAATATCCAGATTTACATAATGAATCTCAGTATAGAATTACCACCGAAAAAGAGTGTCAGGAATTTCAGATTTTAAATCAAAAAAAATTATCTCTAGAGATGCAATATAAGAATGAGCATGAGGGTCTGATTATTGACCAAAAGAAGGAATCTATAGATTCTGTTATTCAATATATGAACCGGTGGTTGTCCCTTGTCTTCGGTAAGAAAGGTATATACCTGGAGGCTGACCATGATTTTGGGTATAAGATAATAGGTGATGATGGAGAAATTCCTCCTAGTCGTCTCTCTATAGGAGAGCAGAATATTCTATCTTTGTGCTATTTTTTTGCAAGTTTATGCGAAGATGAAAATTTTGATAGATTATTTACGAAAAATCAAATTGTTATTCTTGATGATCCTGTCTCAAGTTTTGATGATAGTAATAAATATGGCGTGACAGCTCTTCTTGGTTATTTGTGTCAATCCGTATTGGATAAAGCGTCAAAAACAAAACTGATTATTATGACGCATGATTTATCTTTTGCACTCAACATGAGTAAAATGATAAAAGCTATTGATGATAGTAAATTGTCCTGCTGGGAGCTGCAAAAAGATTCTTCAGATGTGCTTATAAAATCAAAATTTGAAGATATTGACAGGTATGCTGACATACTTAGAATCATGTATGATTTTGCGGTGTCGAGTCAAAAGAACGCGGTGGTTCCTGCACCGAATGATGTTCGACGTGTATGGGAGGCTTTTTTATCGTTTGAGCTGGGGGAGACTTCTATTGCTGAAATGGGGGCTATGAAAAAGCTGAGTGAGTCCTTCTCGAATGATAAACAAATTGAGAGATTTATTAAAATATTCATTCCTCAGCTTTTTATAAATAGTGACTCGCATTCAAAGAGTCAAATTATGAATGGAAATATGTATCTTACGCCTACTCTGGTTGGTAAACCGTATGAAGATTTTGTGAAAAATATTGTATGCTGTATGCATATTATTGCTCCGCGACATATAGCATGGCGCATGAAGAAATATAAAGGGGAGGGGAAGAGTATCCTTAAATTAGTTAAAGAGTTGGATAATCTGCTTAAAGATGTTCTGGACAGTCCTAAAATAGTTACTGCTATGGATTCTTTGGGAGAAATTGAACGGTTGCATCGGATGCGCCACCGTGGAGGCCGCGTTCCCCTGGAGATTCGTCGGCAGGCTGCTAAGCGATAAAAGCATAAAAGCGGGGCCCCGCACTGTACACACAGTGCGGGGCTCCGCCCTATTAACCCTCGCGCGCCACAACAGACAGCCGCCCGGGTTTAAGCCTTATCGACCGGGATTAGTGGTCAGCACCAACCATAACGTTGGACGCCTTGATGACTGCGTAAGCGGTCTCGCCAACCTTCAGGCCCAGTTCCTTAACGGACTCGTTGGTGATGGACGCAGAGATAACAACCTCGGGAGCAATCTCAATCTTAACGATGCCGTTGGTTGCACCCTCGGTGATCTCAACAACCTTGCCAGCGAACTGGTTACGTGCAGAAAGCTTCATGAAGCCGTGCCTTTCACTCAATAAACGTACAAATGCTCTAGATACTTTACACGCCTTATCTTCTGCATAATGAGCAAAAACCCGAATTTTCGTAAATATTACGCACAAACCATGCAAATTTTATTTTCGGCTTCACCCACGCCCCGCACCCGCCCCAAAAGACCGGCAAAAACCAGCCCCACACATGCGGTTCACACCCGCCAAATGGTATAGTCAGCACGAACGCGAGAATCCTCGCACCCTCCACCGTCGCACCCCGCCCTCGCTGACGCGCGCCCACACGCCGCAGCCACACACCGTAGGGGAGCGGTGCATCCGCACAGATCTAAGAAGGAACCATGAGCGAAAACCTCAACGAAATCGAAGCACCCGCCTGCCCCGAATGCAACGAAAACTACACCTACGAAATGGGTGAACTCTGGGCATGCCCCATGTGCGGCCACGAATGGGAACGCGCCGCAGCAGGCGAAACCGAAGAAGAAGCAGGCTCCAAGGTTCTCGACTCCGTCGGTAACGAGCTCGTCGACGGCGACTCCGTCACCATCGTCAAGGGCCTGAAGGTCAAGGGCGGCGCAGACATCAAGGCAGGCACCAAGGTGCGCGGCATCCGCCTGCTCGAATCCCCCGTCAACGGCCACGACATTGAGGCGAAGGTCCCCGGCGCAGGCCAGATGTATCTGAAGTCCTCCGTCGTCAAGAAGGCATAAAGCGCTTCGCATTAGACGCAGAAAAGGCGGCACCTCCCGCACTAGCTCACGCTAGGGGAGGTGCCGCCTTATGCTTTATAAAAATTGCTTAGGTTTTAAAAGAAACTGAAAAAATATCTCTTTACTTTTTACCTGTCAAGCCCATGTACAGGGAAATGGTCAGCATTGCAGCAATAATTGAGATAATCCAGCGGATCCAGTCAATGCCGCTAGTGTCTGCAACACCCAGCTGAGTTGCTGCCCAGGTGCCGATAGCTGCGCCGACAGCACCGCAGATAATGGTCCAAAGAATCGAAATGTTCTGGCGGCCTCGCATAAAGAAGCGTGCAAGTGCACCAATAATTGCGCCGGTAAAAATGGTGCCAATAAAAGTACCCATTGTAATCTCCTTGGGTTATATATCTGCCACTGTGGCAGATAGTATGTTGTTTTCAATTATACGTAAATATGATGTAAGAAGAGCTTATGTGAGCTTTTATTAAGCTAAAAGCACCTTAGCGTTTTATCTCTAAAACGCTAAGGTGCTTTTCTCGTCAATGAGATGAGTGTCGAATGTATCGAATGGTGAATGTATTGACTACTTCGACTTGCGCCAAATCTTCAGAGCGCTACAAATCAGCGGCAGTTGCAGGGGCAGGCGACCGTACGCAATAGCCTTACGCTGAGTGGACTGGTTACGCGCATCCAAAGCCATCTGAATGTTCGCGGGGAACACCGCAACAAACAGCAGAGCCGCAAGCAGGCCACCGGCACGGCGGGTCTTATCATTAGCCAGCAGGGCAGCGGTGCCCAGCTCAGCTACACCCGAACCGTGAGTGTACGCGTGGGGAGGACCCGGCAGGTACTTCGGCACAATCGAGTCGAAGGGATCCGGGATGATGAAGTGCAGTGCACCCATCACAGCGAGGGCACGAGCCATGCGAGTAGCCGAGCGCTCAGCGCTGTACTCTTTCTTCTTAAAAATACTCATGCTCCCATTATGCGTCCGTCAGAGGCGTATTCCTTGGCTCAGGGCACGCTGAACCGCTGCGTGTTTGACTGTCTAAAATGCGGACTCGGCACGTCAAACAGAAAACATTGTTCAAAAGCAGGTAAGATAGGGGACAACGGCACCACGTGCGGATGACGCTCCGCCTACCCTTATCTTTAGGTGAGTCGCCAGACGGAGTAAAACACCGGGTGCCAACCGGAACAATCAAAGGAGTACATCATGAAGAAGATTCTGTTCATCGCTATCCTGGCAGGCGCTGCATACTTCGGCTACAAGAAGTTCGCTGCCTAAACAGCTAGCCCTCGGGCACTCTACATATCCTTAAGCAACGGAAAACCCGCCGTCTCACATATGAACCATATGCGAGACGGCGGGTTTCTCGTATGCCCAACCTCCTGGGCTTCAAACACGTAGCCTATAAGGTGAACCGGCTATTCGCTCGGTCTAGTAGCTCGGCGGAACCTCACCGGTCATCACAACCTTGTTCTGCGAAGAGCTCCAGCTGAACTCAGCAGTCGTGCGACCGCTCGCGTTGTGTACCTTCTCGTCTTCCTTCATGTAACGGTAGGTCACGCTAATCGAGCTGTCCGAGGTACGGGTAATCACCGGAGAGAACGAGTACGGCTCATAGGTTGCGGTACCAATGAACTTGCCGCGGTGGAACAGCAGAATGTGGTGCACCATCGCCGCGGTGCAGCACGAAGACGGGGAAGAACCTGGAACCGCGTCAATCCACGACAGCTCAGCACAGGGATCGTAACCTTCGTAGCTTGCCGAAACGTTCGTCCACTGATCCCAATTTTTCTTATTCTTCAAATCGCGCAGAGCCTTAGACACCACGGTCGATGCAGAATCAGAGGCGCAGGTGGAGTCCTTCTTCGACTCAGACTTAGCTTCAGACTTGGAATCCGACTTCGACTCGGATGCCGTCGGCTCAGCATGAACCGTAATCGTCACCACCGACGGCACCGGAGCAGGCGACGAAGCACTCGGGGAAGCGCTCGCGGATGCACTCGGGCTCGCCGACGGGGTCGGGAACAGCGCCTGAGTGGAGGTCGCGCTCGCGGATGCAGAAGCGCTGCCAGAAGAAGACACCACGGTACCCGAAACGGCAGAATCAGTGCTTGCCGAGCAGGAAGTGACAACGAGAGCTAGAGCGGCGCCCAATGCAGGTAGAGCCAAAGCGGTACGGCCGGTGAAACGGCGGCGATTAGAAGACATGGATACTCCTGAAGATGCGCGGCAGCGCGCATCGGTGCTGGTCAAGAAGTGAATAGTGAACTCGTCCAGTATAGGGAAAAAGAGGCGGGCACGCGGTGCGCACGGTCAGTGCCGTTCGTTACCGTAGAGTCACAGGCCGGGATTATCGCTAGACAGCGGCTACAGCAGAGCCAGGGGAGGCGAATCGGCATAGCAGAAAATCAGCTATGCGGAAACTCCACCCGCTAGAGCCTGTGTCCCCTTGCACACCCGCCGCATCCAAGGGACAATGAAAGCATGGCTGAAGTAACTCTACATAACGAACTCGTAATCCACACCAACGGTGACCTGCCCGCAGTCGGCGCAAAGCTGCCCGAATTCTCGGTTCTCGCGGCTGATCTCTCCGAGATTTCCTCCGCAGATTTCGCAGGTAAGAACCTGGTGCTGAACATCTTCCCCTCCGTCGACACCGGTGTTTGCGCAACCAGCGTCCGCACCTTCAACAAGCAGGCTGCAGGCCTGGAGAACACCGTCGTGCTGTGCGTCTCCAACGACCTGCCCTTCGCAATCGGCCGCTTCTGCGCAGCCGAGGGTATTGAGAACGTCGTGACCTCCTCCGCTTTCCGCTCCTCCTTCGGTGAGGACTTCGGCGTGAAGCTCGTGGACGGCCCCCTGGCTGGTCTGCTGGCACGCTCCGTGGTTGTCGTGAACCCCGACGGTGAGGTTGTCTACACCGAGCTGGTTCCCGAAACCACCAACGAGCCCAACTACGAAGCAGCCCTGGCAGCTATCAAGTAAGCCCTGATAGCTATCAACTAGTAGCTATCAAGTAAGCTTAGTACGGGAGCCGGACGTAACGCCGGCACCCGCATAGTACTTCCGTCAGGGACACTTGGCGGTACACAGCACAGCAGATACTGAACGTCTACAGCGCATGGGTTCAACCACACATGCGGCTGGCGACAGCATAACGCCCCGCCCACCCGGTATTTCGGGTGGGCGGGGCGCTTTACTATATCCAGACTTAGTGCGCGATTTAGACTTAGCGCGGGATTCAGACTTAGTGTGCAGAGTCGCCGGGATGAGCGGGAGTGTCGGCGGCTTCGGCAGTTTCGGCGGGCTCCTCATCCGCGACCAGCATATGCTCCGGCAGGGTGCCGCGGCGCTTAGCCACCACAAAACGCGACACCAGCAGCAGAATGTACACCACCATCGAAATCAGCAGCAT
Organism: Rothia sp. HMSC075F09; assembly: GCF_001810515.1. Classification (NCBI taxonomy): domain Bacteria; kingdom Bacillati; phylum Actinomycetota; class Actinomycetes; order Micrococcales; family Micrococcaceae; genus Rothia; species Rothia sp. HMSC075F09. The sequence continues at coordinate 77,698 of NZ_KV801792.1, read as the reverse complement.
CGACTGCGGCGCCACCAACAAACCAACCGCCGCAGACACACCCGCAATAGCGGCAGTCGTGCGGTCCTTAGAACTGCGATACGCATCGATAGCGAGCACCGCGAATAGTGAAGTCATCACAAAATCCACGCCCTTGAGCTCACTCAAGAAACTTGCACCCAGCACATAGCCGAGCGTAGCGCTCGCCAGAACGCTCAGGTGCAGGCCCGCGTGGATCCACAGGATGCGGGAGGCACGAAGCTTATGGCGGTCCGGTCCGGTGTTCAGCGCGTACGCCTCATCAATGAGCGTGTACACGGTGTAGAACTTCGCCAAACCACCACGCACCCGCTCAATCGGGTAGGACAGACCGTACATGAGGTGGCGGGAATTAATGAGCAGAGTCATCACCGCAATAGAGAACAGCGACGCATGATTCGAGATCATGTCAATCAGCACGAACTCTACGGAACCGGCAAAAACAACGGCAGGCAGCAGGGGAGCCACCCAGAACGGCAGACCGTAACTGTGCACCAGCACGCCCAAACCAATGCCGACAAAGAACAGGCCCAGCATGATGACACCGGCAACGCGCATCGCCTCGGCGAAGCCGCTCTCGCGCGGCTGCTGAGGCCCCTGTGCATCGGGGGAGGCGGGAGCCTCCACCACGGGAATCATTCCGGTTAGCGGAAGCGCAGAAGCAATGACCTGCTCCACCTGCTCGGGAGAAGCCTGATGGGGCGCGGGTTGGCTCGCCTGCTGAGGTGCGGGCTGAGAAGAAGCAGCGGGGGAAACAGTAGAGGAAGAAACAGACTTCTTAGAGATGCTCATCCTGACCCCCTAGAAAACCCAGTTAGCCAGCACAACGCAGGTGACGGTACCCGCCACCATGCTCAGCACCATATTCTTACGCCACAGGTGCGCACCCACGGTCACCACCAGACCCGCCAGGTACGGTGCCGCCGTTTCAACGGAAGAATAATCAATCTTTGCCACCGCATAGATGGCAAGCAACGCAACCGCGCCGAGCGGAATCCAGTGGCTGAGCGCATCCAAAAGTTCGGAGCCAGCCAGAGCCTTCTTCAGACCGAAGGGAAGCAAACGAAGCAGGAACGTAATACCTGCAGCCACAAGAATCGCGGCAAGAATATAGCCGGTGGTCACTTCACTGTTCATGAAGATTTTCTCTTTCTGCACATACTCAGCGAAAGACCCCGAAAGAGTGCCCCGAAAAGAGCGGAAGAGCCCTGAAAGAGGCGCGCGGGTGAAGCCGTGAAAGCATCCGCGAAAAGGGTAGGGAGAGCCCAACCGAAGAAGAGGCTGGGGGCTAAGTAGTGCGGTAGGTACGTGAGTTGATGAAAGCCGCGAAACATGGAGGCGGAGGGTCGTTCCTCCTGCACGAGTTTTCTGCGTGGATAGTTCTGTGCAGATAGTTCTGGGCGGGTAGTTGCGCGCGTCAGTAGTTCTCGTGTGTGACCTCGGGTGATGCCGCTCCCGGTGCGGTGTTACTCCGGGGCGGCACAGCGTTCTGCGTCGCTAGTTTCCTTAGCGGTGTCTTTCATCTGAGTCATGATGTACCTTCACCTCTGGGAGCCTCCGCGCAGGTGCGCGCGGGAGGCATCTGAGTAATCCTAGAAATAGAAAGAGGGGAGAGCGAAGCTCCACTCATCTATCCTAACCGGTTTCGAACACGTATGTAACGTTCTTATCGCTGTGTGGAAGCGGGAGCATCAGTGGTAGCGGCGCTTTCAGCCTCAGCCGCCACCTCGTGCACAGCACGATGCGGCAGAGTACCGCGGCGCTTCGCCACCGGGAAGCGTGCCAGCAGCAGCACCACATATAAACCCAGAGCCACCACCAAGAACGAGGACGGCGCAAAAATCAGCGCAACCGCCGCCGAAACCGCCACAAAGAGCGCCGTCACACGATCCTGGTTGGCGCGGTAGCCGTCCATCGCAAGAACAGTGAAGATAGCCACCATCACGAAGTCCACGCCCTTCAGACTGCTGAGGAAGCTCGCGCCCAGCACATACCCGAGGACTACGCTCAGCACCCACGACACGTAAATCAGCACGTTCACCCACAGAATGCGCACCCCCGAACGCTCATTACGATCGGGACCGGAGTTAACCGCGAACGCCTCATCGCAAAGAGTGTGAATCGCCAGAGCCTTAGCCCAGAAACCCTTCACATTGTGCAACGGGTAGGAAAGACCGTACACCAGATGGCGCGCATTCACCAGGAACACCGTCAACGCAATCGACGCTAGGGGCGCGCCACCACTGACCATGCCCACCATCAAAAACTCCACCGAACCGGCAAAAACTAGGGCAGATAGCAGCGGCGCAGTCCAGATCGGCAGGCCGTGCGCGTTGAGGATAACACCCAGACCCAAACCCAACACAGCGATACCGAGCATCACCACGGAAGAATCCGCCATAGCCAGACGGATATCATTCTGCGTACTCGTACGCTCAGTGCCGGGGGTCTGTGCCATCAAAGAGTTCCTTGTATGCGTTGTGCTTTTCAAAAAATTTGCTGTGTGCGCGAGCGGCTTCGAAGCTCCGCCGCGGTTTTCCAGTGTATAGGAGCGCTTAGAAGGCCGTCGAGAAAAAGAGTCCGGGAACAAAATATGAGAAACACGCTTATAGTGAATGACACTAAACAATGCGGCGCTGAATAACCTAGCGACCGCACAGGCGACCCGAAAGGAACCTCAATGACTGAGCAGAACAACACCTCGCAGAACAACACCGAGCAGACCGCAGAAGAGCAGAAGAAGGTGTACTCGCGCCAGCAGGAACGCCGCGAACTCGAAAACTACCGCCAGACCAAGATCGAGCGCATCGACCGCCTGCGCTACCGCGCCTACGGTGCCAACGGCGCAACCCTCGACTTCGGTGTGGGTGAGGGCCTGCTGACCCCCGTCGAGCTACTGCTCGCCGCGATTGCCGGCTGCTCCTCCGTGGATGTGGACGCGGGTACCTCCCGCCGCTCCACCCCGGAGGTGTTCGAGGTTCTCGCCTCGGCGCTGAAGCAGACCGAAGACGGCGCGGTGCGCCTCGACGACGTTGAGGTGGACTTTGATGTGCGATTCCCCGCCGATGAGCAGGGCGCCAAGGCGCAGAAGATGGTGGACCGTCTGATTCAGCTCAGCGAGCAGAAGGACTGCACTGTTTCTCGTACCGTGGAGCACCCCACGAACGTTTCGTTCCACAACCTGGCTGACTAAAGCCGGGTGAGCTGAATAAATCGGGTGAATTAGCCTGATAGGGAACCCTCCCGTACCGCATATACATGAGCGGTGCGGGAGGGTTTTTCTGTGTTTTTGTGGTTTTGGGTGGAAAAGAGCCTCAAAAGCGGGTAGGATTGACCCTCAGATTAGGAAAACTTACGGTACGTAAGAAATCCTTAAGATTGAAGAATTTCTTGACCCAGGCACAAACCTTCGGCGGCACCACCCGCAGCAAGACTAGACTGGACACCAGACTAGACCGCTAGCAAACGCACGAAGCAATAGCCTCAGAAAGAAGACCTGACATGGCACAGCCTACAGAGACTTCCGGCGCTGCATCGGAAGCCACCCCCGCAGAGGGTGAACTGAAGCGAGGCCTCTCCGCCCGCCACATGCAGATGATCGCAATCGGCGGCGCAATCGGCACCGGCCTCTTCGTCGCCTCCGGTAAGACCATCTCCACCGCAGGCCCCGGCGGCGCAATCCTCGCCTACGCCCTCATCGGCATCATGGTGCTCTTCCTCATGCAGTCCCTCGGCGAGATGGCTGCGCACCTGCCCGTCCCCGGCGCATTCCAGACCTACGCGGCACGCTACGTGTCCCCGTCCTTCGGCTTCGCCATGGGTTGGAACTACTGGTTCAACTGGGCGATTACCGTCGCCGCCGAACTCGTCGCTGTCGGCGAGGTGATGAGGTACTGGTTCCCGGACATCCCATCCTGGGTGTGGGCGGCAGGATTCCTCGTGCTGCTGACCGGCATCAACGCCCTCTCGGCACGCTCCTACGGTGAAAGCGAATTCTGGCTCGCCACCATCAAGGTCGTTACGGTGGTCGTCTTCCTCATCGCGGGTATCGCCATGATTTTCGGCATCCTGGGCGGTAGCTCCCCGGGCGTCTCCAACTGGACTGTCGGTGAGGCACCCTTTGTCGGCGGCGCACCCGCCGTACTCGCCATCTTCATGGTGGCAGGCTTCTCCTTCCAGGGCACCGAAATGATCGGTGTGGCTGCCGGCGAATCTGAGAACCCCCGCCGCGACGTGCCCCGTGCGCTGACCAGCGTGTTCTGGCGCATCATGCTCTTCTACATCGGCGCGATGGTCGTCATCGGCTTCCTGATTCCTTACTCCGACCCGAACCTGCTCACCGCAGCGGACGGCAACATCAACATCTCCCCGTTCACCCTCATCTTCGAGCGTGCGGGCATCGCCTTCGCGGCAGCCATCATGAACGCCGTGATCCTCTCCGCAGTGCTCTCAGCAGGTAACTCGGGCCTGTACGTTTCGGCTCGTATGCTCTTCGCGCTCGCCCAGGAGGGTAAGGCACCGAAGATGTTCACCCGCATCAACTCCGGCGGCGTGCCCATGAACGCGCTGCTGGCAACCGCAGCTATCGGCGCGGTCGGCTTCATCGCCGCACTGCTCTCGCCCGATGGTGCGTACCTGTGGCTGGTGAACGTGTCCGGTCTGGCTGGCTTCATCACCTGGGTGGGTATCGCCGTGGCGCACTACCGTTTCCGCCGCGCATACCTGAAGCAGGGTAACAGCCTGAAGGACCTGCCCTACGTGGCGCCGTTCTTCCCTGCAGGCCCGATTATCGCCTTCCTCATGTGCCTGGTTGTTATTGGTGGCCAGAACTACGAGGCGTTCCTGAGCGGTGACTGGGCTGGTGTGCTCAGCTCCTACATTGGTCTGCCCGTGATTATCGCGGTCTGGCTGGTGCACCGCGTGGTCACTCGTGACCGCCTGATTCCGCTGGAACAGATTGACGTGAGCGGCATCGAGGTTAAGGCTTCGAAGTAACGCGAATAAGCAGAACTATTGGCTGAAATAGCTGATATGTGAAGAGCCGCCGGTTCCCCTTGAATGGGGGAGCCGGCGGCTCTTCGCTATCCGCGGTTTATTCCGGACGGGTGGGCTAGGCTGTATGCCCTGCAGCTCTTAGGAGCGGCGGCGCGAGCGCAGAACGCTCAAACCCAGACCCGCACAGATCGCGGCAACGCCAATGCCAACAATCACACCAACACTGGATGCGCCGGTGCTCGCCAGGGTCGCCTTCTTGGGGCTGTCCTTTGCCGGGGTGTCCTGTGCCGAGCGGGCGGCGGTCACCGGAGCCTCCTGAGCGGGCTTGCTCTGAGCAGGCTTATTCTTGGGATGCGCCACGGTTGCGTCCTCCAGCTTGTCAGCGTTGGGGGCCTTATCGGCAACCGGTGCCTGATCTGCCGCGGGTGCCTTGTCGGCAGGCATCGGAGCTTCAGGCAGTGCCGGGACGGTCGGCGCATCGGTGGGGTTCACGCCCACGGTTGCTTCCGGCAGAGCGGGAACCGTCGGGGCATCAGTGGGATTCACGCCTACGGTTGCCTCAGGCAGGGGCGCCACGGTCGGCGCGTCGGTGGGGTTCACACCCACGGTTGCTTCGGGTAACGGTGCCACGGTGGGTGCGTCAGTGGGGTTCACTCCAACGGTTGCTTCCGGCAGGGGCGCTACGGTCGGTGCGTCGGTCGGGTTTACGCCAATGGTTGCTTCGGGCAGGGGTGCCACGGTGGGCGCATCGGTCGGGTTCACTCCAACGGTTGCCTCGGGCAGGGGCGCCACAGTCGGTGCGTCGGTCGGGTTTACGCCCACGGTTGCCTCGGGCAGGGGCGCTACGGTGGGTGCGTCAGTGGGGTTCACGCCTACGGTTGCCTCGGGCAGGGGCGCCACAGTCGGGGCGTAGGTCGGAACCGCCGACACCACGGGCTCCTGCGCGAAAAGCTCAAGAGGCTTCTGGGCATCAAACGAACCGTACTCGGCACCCTCAACGCCAGCAGCCATGGTGCCCGCAATGTACTTGTGGGAGGTATTCAGTGTCGCCGCAACATCCGCCGGAACCTTCACCTCCGTCTCAAAGACACCGTTGTGAATCTGCGAAGCAGGTACGGTCACCTCAGCCACGAAACGCATACCCTGCTGGGGAAAACGGCCGGGAACCCACACGTTTGTATCAGACACCACCACGCGCACACCGTGCGGGGTCGCCTCACCCGTGTAGCCGGTACCGCGCACCTTCAACACGGTCTCACCCTTGGTGTTCAGACGCGGGGAGTCCACGTGCAGAACCGGTGCGGCGCTATCCTTCACAACGTTCATGCGCAGAACCTGACCGCCACCGTAACCATCAACGATGATATTAGCGACGAAGCTGTAGTTCTTCGCCGGGTCAATCAGGCTACCGGGAACGTAATGGGTCGCAGTCGCCGTGCCATCCTTGAACGGGCCCTCAACGCGCACCGTCTGAATCGGGTTCAGAAACGGGAAACCCCTATGGTTTGCCTCATGCAAAGCCGGGGCGAAAGCGGTAGTTTTCGCGGGCAGTTTCGATGCCTTGAACGTAATCTTGTTCAGACGCAGGGCGGTCTTCAGCTCACGGGTATTGGTCTCAACCTTGTAGTTGTAGACCGTAATAACCGGTGGGTTATCCGGATTCGGGGTATTAGCCGCTGCAACAGAAGGCAGAGCGCACAGGCTCAACGACGCAGCAAGAAGAACAGAAGCGCCGGCGCTACCGTAGCGGCGGGCGTGGGAAGAGTTAGCCATCATGAAGTTCCTTCTACATGGGTGATTGAGTGATCCGCACTCTTCCTGTATCGCGCCAAGTCGAGTGCGTATACGGTACCGCGACATCGCGGTTAATTACACCGTAACACGCACCTAAACGCATGAACCGGACATAAGATAACTCGCCGAAATATTACGTAAAACCAACGCCTACAGGGCGCACAATAGGGCGGATGAATAAGACATACACGCACAGCGCCGGCTGGAGGATACGGAAATGCTAGGGTAGAAAGATGCCCACGCAGAAGAACCCGCAGAACCGAGTAGAAGTAGCCCCGCCCGCCCCGCCCGCCGAACCCAACGCTACTGAGCACAGCGCCATCGACAGCACGCACCGCGTCGTAAACGTGTGCGCTGTAGCAATCCGCAACTGGGACGGGCTCGTACTCACCGTGCGCAAACGGGGCAGTGACGGGTTCATGATGCCCGGCGGCAAACCCGAACCGGGGGAGACCCCGCTGCAGACTGCCTGCCGCGAAGTGAGCGAAGAAATCGGGCTCACCCCCGACCCCGACCGGATGCACCATCTCGGACTGCTAGAGGCCGCCGCACTGAACGAGGCAGGCTTTACGGTGCGCGCCGAAACCTTCGAATACGCCCCCACCGATGAGCAACACGAGCAGCTGGCTACGCTGGTGCCGCACGCTGAAATCGCTGAGCTGCGCTGGGTCAACCCCGCCATGAGCAGCCCCTCCGATTCTGCATTGCAGGCACCCCTGAATACCGAGCAGATTTTCCCGCTGTTGGCACGTACCCCGCTACCGTAACCACCGCGCTACCCTAACCACTGCGCCCAACGTGCCCCTGAACTGGCGGGCGCACACATGAGGTACACAGGTGCATCCGGTACCCTCAACACAGAAACATCTATCGTGGGTAGAACGCATAGAGGCGCTCCACCCCGGAAACCCTCATACACCCCAAGGAGAACCATGAAGAAGACTGACTACAACCTTGCCGTCTACTGCGGGGCACGCTCCGGCAACGACCCGCTCTTCACCGAGCGCGCCCGCGAGCTCGGCACCCTCTGCGCTCGGAACAATATTGGCGTGGTCTACGGCGGCGGCCGCACCGGCCTGATGGGCACCGTCGCGGGCGCGACCCTGGATGCCGGCGGCGTGGTCTACGGCGTGGTCACCCACAAGCTGGTCGGTCTGGAGGGCGTCTACCCCGGCCAGACCACCCTCGACATTGTGGACACCATGCACCAGCGCAAAATCGCCATGATTGAGAAGGCTGACGCGTTCGTCGCCATGCCCGGCGGCCCCGGCACCCTCGAAGAGTTCTTTGAAGTTTTCAGCTGGCAGTTCCTCGATATTCACTCCAAGCCGGTTGCCCTGCTGAACGTCAACGGCTACTGGGACAAGCTCATCGACGCCATGCACTACATGGCGTCCACCGGCCTGCTCAACGAACGCTACCTGGACGAGCTCATCATCGCCACCACCCCCGAAGAGTTGCTGGAGGCGCTTGCCAAGGACCTGGAGCGCCGCGCCGCCGAAAAGAACGCCGCCGAAAAGAACACTGCCGAATAAAACCAACGCAGAAAACGAGAACGACTATGGCAACCACCCCCAATCAGGCACGCACCCTGCTGCTGACCTACTTCGGCCCGTTCCCCGGCGTGCCGGTGAACCCTACCGTAGCGCTCGCCGAAGGTGCTCAGCGTCTGCTGACCCGGATGCGCCCGGATTTGAATGTCATCACCCGCGAGCTGCCCGTTAGCTACGACGGTTCCAGCACCGCCCTGCGCGCCGCCCTGCAGGATGTGCAGCCCGACGCGCTCATCAGCCTGGGTGTGGCGGTTGGCCGCGACGTGGTCAGCCTCGAGCAGGTCGCTATCAACCTGGACTCCGCCGGTATTGAAGATAACGACGGCGACCAGCGCTGCGATGAGCCGATCGCTCCGGGTGGTCAGGAGGCGTACTTCTCCTCCCTGCCGGTGCGCGCCAGCTTTGAGCGCCTGCGTGTGGCGGGGGAGCCGGTCGAGATTTCGTACACCGCCGGAACCTACGTGTGCAACCACGTGTTCTACGAGGGCCAGCGCATCAGCCGCGAGCTGGGGCTGAGCATCCCCGCCGGGTTCGTGCATGTGCCCGCAACCCGCGCTGACGGTGAAAATGCGACCGAGGGTGTAGAACTGACCGCTCACCGTGACGCCGGTGGCGTGGTGCGTGACGAGCAGGGCATCCCGCAGCTACCCGAATCCACCGTGGTGCGCATTATTGCTGAGGTTGCCTCCGACACCCTGCCCGCCGTGAACTAGCAGCACGGTACTGAGCTAGAACCCCTATAACAAAACCGCCGGATAGCCTCCCTAACTGGGAGCCTATCCGGCGGTTTTGCATCCTATACCCGCAGGCTATAAAACCCTCGGGGATAGGTTCGAACTACTACTTGGTGCGGTTCTTCAGGTAGTAGTCAATCAGCGAAGCAGTCGAAGAATCCTGACGAGCCAGAACCTCGCGGTCACCCTCAATAGCGGGAACCAGGTCCAGCGCCAGCTTCTTACCGAGCTCAACACCCCACTGGTCGAAGGAGTCAATGCCCCAAACAACACCCTGAACGAAGGTGATGTGCTCGTACAGGGCAATCAGGGAGCCCAGAACGCGCGGGGTCAGGCGCGGTGCCATGATGGAGGTGGAGGGGCGGTTGCCGCTGAAGATACGTGCGTTGACCACGTGCTCCGCGGTGCCCTCTGCGCGAACCTCTTCCTCGGTCTTGCCGAACGCCAGAGCCTGAGACTGTGCGAAGAAGTTAGCCAGGAACAGCTCGTGAACGTCCTGCTCGCCGTCCTTGGTCGGGTGGACCGGGTTGGCGAAGGCCAGGAAGTCCGCGGGAATCAGGCGGGTGCCCTGGTGAATCAGCTGGTAGAAGGCGTGCTGGCCGTTGGTGCCGGGCTCGCCCCAGAACACTTCACCGGTTGCGTAGTTGACGAAGGAACCGTCGGCGCGCACGGACTTGCCGTTGGACTCCATGGTCAGCTGCTGCAGGTATGCGGGGAAGCGGTGCAGGTACTGGTCGTAGGGCAGAACCGCGTGGGTCTCAGCACCGAGGAAGTTCACGTTCCAGATGTTCAGCAGACCCATCAGAACGGGGACGTTCTTCTCGAAGGGAGCGGTGCGGAAGTGCTCATCCATAGCGTGGAAGCCGGCGAGGAAGTCAGCGAAGACCTTCGGGCCCAGCACGATAGCCAGGGAGGTACCGATAGCGGAGTCTACGGAGTAGCGGCCGCCAACCCAGTCCCAGAAGCCGAAAGCGTTCTCGGGGTCAATGCCGAATGCTGCAACCTTGTCGAGCGCGGTGGAGACAGCCACGAAGTGCTTTGCCACGGCCTCGGATGCTTCCTTACCTTCCAGAGCGCCAGCCTCTGCCAGTGCGGACAGCAGCCACTCGCGTGCCACGCGGGCGTTGGTCAGGGTCTCCAGGGTACCGAAGGTCTTGGATGCGACGATGAACAGGGTGGTCTCGGGGTCCAGGTCGGAGACCTTCTCTGCCACGTCGGTCGGGTCAATGTTGGAGATGAAGCGTGCGGTGATGCCTGCGTCTGCGTAGGGCTTGAGAGCCTCGTACACCATGACCGGGCCCAGGTCGGAGCCACCGATACCGATGTTCACAACGGTCTTGATGCGCTTGCCGGTGATGCCGGTCCACTCGCCGTTGCGCACGCGCTCAGCGAACGCGTAGATCTTCTTCAGCACGGCGTGAACGTCTGCGTCTACGTCCTGGCCGTCAACGATCAGTGCCGGGGTGTAACCCTCGGGGCGGCGCAGCGCGGTGTGCAGTACGGCGCGGTCCTCGGTGACGTTAATGTGCTCACCGGAGAACATTGCCTCGCGAGCCTGCTCCAGCTTGACCTCTTCAGCGAGCTTGAGCAGCAGCTCAACGGTTTCGGAGGTAATCAGGTTCTTGGACAGGTCGACGTGCAGTTCGTCGGCGGTGAAGCTGAACTTCTGCGCGCGTTCCGGGTCAGCGGCAAACCATTCGCTCAGGTTCGGAGTGAGGGACTTGTGGTGAGCAGACAGAGCGGACCATGCGGAGGTGGTCGTAGGGTCAATAGAAGTAGTCATGGTTCCATTCTCTTATTTTCGGGTGCCTCTGTCATCTCTTTCGAAGGTGATATGGAACGATACGGCGAAAAAATCGAAACCTGGCACTGCTGTGAGCGGCACAGAAAAGAAGTGAGCAATTCGAAGAAATCGAAGATGGTGACATGCCTTGTCGGGTGTGTATCCACCGGCAGAGGGAATGAGCCGCAGAGGGACTGGGAGAAAGCCCACAATCTTTGAAGTTTCACTTTAAAGAACATTAGACTATATAGTTCAAAGAATCTTAGACCAGGGCTCAAAGTATCTGGGGTCATGAAACACCCCAAGAAATATCCACTAGATGCTCATATACAGCGTTCTACCCGGTACGACTTTTGGGGTAGAGGCTAAGCCTTTAACACTCAGGACAACCAAACATGGCATTTAATCTTTTCAAGGGGATTCGTGTGTCCAAAACCGACCAGAATCCTCCCTACGAATCTTTCCTGGAAAGTCGCGGCTTCCGCCCTGAAATCCAGGGTCTTCGTGCGTTCGCAGTACTGCTTGTCGTGATCTACCATGTGTGGGTGGGTAAGGTGTCCGGCGGAGTGGATGTCTTTCTCTTCATTTCCGCATTCCTGCTTTCGCTTTCCTTCATGCGGAAAATCAATGAGGGTAAGCCCCTCAAGCTCCTGAACTACTGGACCCACGTGTTCACCCGTCTGCTGCCCGCAGCGTCGGTCGTGATTCTGCTGACCCTCGCCGGTAGCTTCCTGGTGCTCTCGCCGACCATCTGGAGCGCACGTGCCGTGGACGCGCAGGCGTCCCTGTTCTACTGGCAGAACTGGAACCTGGCGAATAACTCGGTGAATTACTTTGCCTCTAACACCGGCGGCAAGTCGCCCTTCCTGCACTTCTGGTCCCTGTCCATTCAGGGTCAGATCTTCCTGCTGTGGCCGGTGCTCTTCGCAATCGCCGCTCTGCTGGTGAAGAAGACTCGTATCAAGCCGGTACCCGCTGCCGTGCTGGTCTTCGGCCTAGTCTTCTGCGCATCCTTCGCGTTCTCCGTCTGGGAGACCAAGAACTTCGCGGCATACGCCTACTTTGACACCCGCACCCGCCTCTGGGAGTTCGCGGTCGGTACCCTGCTCGCCATCATGACCCTCAAGTGGAAGCCCGCGCACATGGGCACCCGCGTGGCCATGGGCTGGATCGGTATCATCGGTCTGATTACCTGCGGTGCCGTGCTGCCCGTGGAGAAGGCATTCCCCGGCTTCCTGGCGCTGTGGCCGATTCTCTCCGGCGCGCTGCTCATTATTGCCGGCCGCACCGACCACAAGTTCGCAATTGACCGCCTGCTGGTGTCCAAGCCGCTGCTGAACCTGGGCAACATTTCCTACGCCCTGTACCTGGTGCACTGGCCCATGCTCGTGCTGTACAGCGCCGCCGTGGGTAAGCCGCGCGTCTCCTTCCTCGAAGGCACCGTACTGATTGCTGCATCGATTGGCCTGGCGTGGGTTCTGAACCGCTTCGTGGAGAAGCCCCTGCGCTCGGCATCCGATAACTTCCTACCGGCACTCGCCTCCAAGCTGAAGTTCAAGCGCCCCGTGACCTCCTACGCAGCGTGGGCTGGCAATATTGCGTTCGTCGCAGCAATTCTTGCCCTGGTCGCACCGACCGTGCTCGGTACCCGCGCACTGGCTGAGCAGCGTGACGCGCAGGTCATCAGCAATGCGATGGCTAGCGTCCAGAATGATGTCGACACCTACCCCGGTGCGCGTGCGCTCTCACCCGATAAGGAACTCGTTGAGGCTGATCCTATACCGAAGAATGCGACTATTACTAGTCTATTCGTCCCCTGGGATACCGGCTGTAAGGGCTCTTATGTTCTGATTAATGAACAATTGGACATTAGCTGCGGCTATACGAAGAACGCTTCCGATGATGCGCCTCTCTTCGCCGTGGTGGGCAGCTCTCATGCCCTGCAGAAGACAGAAGCTCTGAAAGGCATTTCTAAGCAGGTGGGTGCTAATCAGCTGAACCTGTTGCTAACCGGCTGCCCGTATCCTTTCACCCAGCCTGCGAATACGGTGAATGGGTTCATGAAGCGTTGCATCCCGTTCAGTGAGAATGCGACCGCTGAAATTCTGGCGGCCAAGCCCTCTACTGTATTTATTATTTCGACCACCACAGCAGCAACCGCTGAGGGCGAAACCGTAGACCCCGGTCTAGACGAGACTTTGCGCAAGCTAACCGACGCAGGTATTCAGGTTATTGGTATTCGCGATAACCCGCGTTTCGCCTCTGACATGTACATGTGTGCTATGAAAGCGAAGAATATCGATGACTGCTCTGAACCGGTGGAAGCAAAGTACGGTGATGATCCTGCCGCCCCGATTTTCGCCAAGTACGCTGATCGTGGCGCCTACCAGATCGATCTGAAGGATGTGTACTGCCCCGACGGCAAGTGCTCCGTGATTCAGGGCAACGTCTACATGTACGCTGACTCGAACCACCTGACGAATGTCTATGAGGCAACCCTGACCGATATTATCTACGAGCGTGCCCTTGCCGCTGGTTGGGACCCGAAGGGAACCACCGCAAAGTAACGCACCTGATAAGATTGTGAAGAGTGCAGTGCCCCCTTCCGTTGCGTGCGGGAGGGGGCTTTGCTGTGCTTTGTCGGCTTTTCTACACCTCGTGGACTGTTGGGTAACGAGGGTAGTTTAGTTGGGAGGGGAGTCGGCTTTTGGTTTTGCCAGGCAAACGGTTGCCACGCGCGCGGGCTGTTTGAACGGAATGGAGGTGAGCGGAGTAGAGTAAAACCTATGACTTCTTCATCTGAACACACTCCCGCTGATACTCATACACCGCGCTACCTGCTCCTTTCTCGCGAAGGGGAAACCCTTCTCAACGCTGACGGAACCGTGCACTACCTGACCGGTAACGATGCTGCCGAGCCGCTGACCGAAGACGTGATCCTTGCACGCAGTGTCATCCGCCCCGCCGCTTACGGCGCTGACGCCCAGAAGAATAGTGGCGCGGAGGTGCACGTGCTCTACTGCGAGGATGAAACCCTCGCGCAGGTCGCCGTCAACCTGAACAACCCTCGGGTGCGCGCCTCCAGCAGTGGCTTCTGGTACTACCCGGTCCACGAGGACCCGGAAGGCCGCGCCCACTACGCAACCGCCCTTGCACGCCGCGACTACCTCATCGACATGAGCTACTCCGCCTACAGCGGCGAAGAGGCGCCCCTCGGCTCCAAGGGAATCCGCCGCACCGCCTCCGGCGAGATGGTGTTCCCCCGCATCGAACCCGCCGTCATGGCGCTGGTGACCAGCCGCGACGGCGAGCGCGTGCTACTGGCGAATAACCGCCAGTGGCACCCCAACCGCTTCGCCCTCATTGCCGGTTTCGTTGACCCTGGCGAGAACCTCGAAGAGGCAATCGCCCGCGAAGTCTACGAAGAAACCGGCCTGCACGCCCTCAGCACCGAGTACCGTATGAGCGATGTGTGGCCTTTCCCGCGTTCGCTCATGATTTGCTACCGGGTGCGCGTGGATGAGAACGAAACCATCATCCACCACGACGGTGAGATTCGTGCCGCACGCTGGTTCACCGCCGCTGAGCTGCGTGAGGCGATTGCTATTTCGGAGGAACGTGGCAACAGTGACGAGGATGACCCCGCCAAGCTGGAGCTGCCCGGCACGAACGCCGTCGCTCGCCGCATGATTGATGAGTGGCTCGCAGAAAAGCCCTAGTGATACACTGGTAGCTAAGCCCAACGGAGGGGGGTCCGTTTTGGCGTGCCCGGAAACGTTCTCATCGCAGAGCGGGTCCATCGGCAAACACCCAAACCGGCAACGACCACCAGATACCTATCTGTGGGTACTGCCCTGTGACCCCCTGCGCTGTCTAGAGCGCACCCGTTGGCAAGACTATCCCCTAGATTTAAGCGAGAAACTTAACGCATGTCTGAAAACACCGCTTCGCGCCCCGACCTTCGCAATGTGGCTATCGTGGCACACGTTGACCACGGCAAGACCACCATCGTCGACGCGATGCTGCAGCAGACCCACGCCTTCTCTGCCCACGCAGATGTTGAAGACCGAGTCATGGACTCCGGCGACCTCGAAAAGGAAAAGGGCATCACCATTCTGGCGAAGAACACCACCGTGTTCTACAACGGCCCTTCCGCCAACGGTGAGACCATCACCATTAACGTTATTGACACCCCCGGCCACGCCGACTTCGGTGGCGAGGTGGAGCGCGGCCTGTCCATGGTTGACGGCGTTGTGCTGCTCGTGGACGCATCCGAAGGTCCGCTGCCCCAGACCCGCTTCGTGCTGCGTAAGGCACTGGCTGCTAAGCTGCCCGTGATCCTCGTGGTGAACAAGGTGGACCGCCCCGACTCCCGTATCGACGAGGTCGTTGGCGAGTCCATGGACCTGCTGCTCGGCCTGGCATCTGACCTGGCGGACGAGGTTCCTGACCTGGACCTGGACGCTGTGCTGAACGTTCCGGTGGTGTACGCATCCGGTAAGGCTGGCGCTGCATCCCTGAACCAGCCCGCAGACGGCCAGCTGCCCGACAACGACGACCTTGAGCCGCTGTTCAAGACCATCATCGAGCACGTGCCCGCCCCCACCTACGATCCCAACGAGGTTCTGCAGGCACACGTGACCAACCTGGACTCCTCCCCGTTCCTGGGTCGTCTGGCACTGGTCCGTATCTTCAACGGCACCCTGAAGAAGGGTCAGACCGTTGCGTGGGCACGTCACGACGGTGAAATCAAGAACGTCCGCATCTCCGAGCTGCTGGCGACTAAGGCTCTCGAGCGCGTTCCCGCAGAGTCCGCTGGTCCCGGCGAGATCGTCGCAGTGGCTGGTATCGAGGACATCACCATTGGTGAAACCCTCACCGACGCTGAGAACCCCAAGCCCCTGCCGCTGATTAAGGTGGACGATCCCGCGATCTCCATGACCATCGGTATTAACACCTCCCCGCTGGCTGGCCGAGTCAAGGGCGCAAAGGTCACCGCACGTCAGGTGAAGGACCGCCTGGACCGCGAGCTGATTGGTAACGTGTCCATCAAGGTTCTGCCCACCCAGCGTCCGGACGCGTGGGAAGTTCAGGGTCGTGGCGAGCTCGCCCTGGCTATCCTCGTGGAGCAGATGCGCCGCGAAGGCTTCGAGCTGACCGTGGGTAAGCCCCAGGTGGTTACCAAGACCATCGACGGCAAGGTCTACGAGCCCATGGAGCACATGATCATTGACGTGCCCGAGGAGTACCTGGGCGCTGTCACCCAGCTGATGGCTGCACGTAAGGGCCGCATGGAGAACATGGCGAACCACGGTACCGGTTGGGTCCGTATGGAGTTCGCTGTTCCCGCACGTGGTCTGATTGGTTTCCGTACCCAGTTCCTGACTGAGACCCGCGGTGCCGGTATTTCTTCCTCCTACTCGATTGAGCACGAGCCGTGGGCTGGCGACATTGAGTACCGCACCAACGGTTCGCTGATTGCTGACCGTGCCGGCGTGGTGACCCCCTACGCGATGATCAACCTGCAGGAGCGTGGCACCTTCTTCGTGGAGCCCACCTCCGAGGTGTACGAGGGCATGATCGTTGGTATGAACTCCCGTGCAGACGACATGGAAGTTAACATCACCAAGGAAAAGAAGCTGACCAACATGCGTTCTTCGACCGCGGACAACTTCGAAAACCTGACCCCGCCGAAGAAGCTGACCCTGGAAGAGTGCCTGGAGTTCGCTCGTGAAGACGAGTGCGTTGAGGTGACCCCCGAGGCGATTCGTATCCGCAAGGTTATCCTGGATTCCAACGAGCGTGTCCGCGAGTTCCGCCGCCGCGCCCGTGCGAACGACTAATACTGCCGAAGTTACTTCCTAGTGGTTGTAACTGTCGCATAGAGCCGCCGCTACCTTCTGTATGGAAGGTGGCGGCGGTTCTGTTTAACCCTCGAACGCCTTCGGAAAATATCGGCGGGGGAGAGGTATGGGGGCGGAATTGTGCTTCTGCGCGCTGCCTAAAACCGCCTCCGAAAAGCCCGAACACCCCGCGCTGTGCATGCGAGTGTGTAAGATAAAATAATGCGCCTGCACGGTGGTGGCACCCGTCAGCTACTCAACGTCTGCTACTCAACGATGTAAATTGCCGGCGCGCTTTGACCGTCTAAGAAACCCAACCCTGCGTATGAGAGGGAAAGCCTGTGTCTGAAACCGAGAACACTCAGCCTGATTCTGCGACCCCTAGCTATCCCACGCAGGGTGAGCGCATCGCCCCCGGATCGCGCCGTGACCTGCTGCCGAATAACTACGATGCGAAGAAGGCACGCATCCTGTTTGTGCATGCACACCCGGACGACGAAACCTCCTCGACCGGCGCAACCATGGCGTACTATGCGCAGAAGGGCGCGGAGGTGTACCTGCTGACCGCTACCCGCGGTGAACTAGGTGAGGTCATCCCCGAGGAGCTACACCACCTGGAGGTCGGTAAGCCCGGCTGCCGTGATAATGGTGAGGCGCTGGGTGAGTATCGCACCGGTGAGCTTGCCGGCGCTATTAAGGCACTCGGCGTGAAGAAGCAATTCTTCCTGGGTCAGGAACCCGCCGTCGCTGAGGGCGCGCTGCCCCTGTACCGTGACTCCGGCATGGCGTGGGGCCCGGAGGGTAAGCCCGTCGCCAACCCGGTGGCGGCGGAGGACTCGTTGACCGCGCAGCCGCTGGAACCGCAGGCTCAGGCGCTGGTTGCCGCTATCCGCGCCCTCACCCCGGATGTTCTGGTCACCTACGATTCGGACGGCGGCTACGGCCACCCCGACCACGTGCGCGTGTACGAGATTGTGCACCGTGCCCTGCAGATTCTTGAAGATGACGAGGACCGCCCGATTCTTACCTGGGGTATTGAGGGTGAGTTCGACGCGGCTGATCAGCGCCTGCAGGCTGCTATTTACGGTGACGGCACCGCCAAGCGCAAGGCAATGGAGGCGCACCGCACCCAGATTACGGTGGTGGACGAGAAGACTTTTGAGTACTCGAATAAGGTGCCGCAGAAGATTTCTTCCGTAGAGACTTTCCGTGTGCTCGACGGTGACCCGACGGCGACCGTGCACCCGAAGCCTCAGGAGGCTGGTCTGGTGGCGGGCGTTCTGACCGGCTCGATTCTGGGTATTTTTGCCGGTATCGCCGGGTCGATCTACCACGCTTGGGTCGTTTATGCGGGTGATACCGCCCTGCCCCTCGGCTTGCTGGTGGCGTACCTGACGGTTTTCTTTACCGCCCTGTGGTGCGCCCTGTCGTTGCGTCGCGGCTACGCGGCGGCGGTCGTGGCTGTTGCAGTGTTCGTGACCGTGTACGTGCTCGGATACGGTCGCCCCGATTCGCCGTTTGTTTTGGTGAACCCGGGTCATTCGGCGATTGGCTTCTACGGTGCCCTGTGGTGGTTTGGTGCCCCGGTTGCGGCGATGCTGGGCATGCTCGTGTACACGCGCGCTCGCGTGAAGGACGCGCAGTATTTCTCGCCGCGTGCGGCGCATCAGCGTGCGCGCGCTAAGAAGTAGTCTGAAGTCATCACTACGTCATATCGTGGGGGAGGGGCGTTCCGGTGTGCCGGGGCGCCCCTCCTGCTGTTTTTGGGCGCTACACCGCTGCTGTCTTCTGTACCCGCCGGATAGAGGCTCAGGTAGAGGACAATAGGGAAGAAAATTTATGCGTTATTCGGTGAATTTAGCGGAGGTGGAAATAGTGGCAACTTCATCAAAAAATTCATGTGACGAAGATTTCATTTTTGGCTTAATCTATTTTTAAAAGCCAGCCGACTAGTTGTAATGCAAATAAATACCAGGTCAGCCTAGCCTAAAAAATACCCCCACAAACCCAATGACCCACTGTCTGATACACCACGAAAATACTGTTAAACAGTCAGCGCGCGATAGACTATACACAGACTTCCCCGCCGGGTACCAACCACTCGGCGGTTTACTCTGTAGATTCTGCCCTGCAGCAGACGACCCGCAGAACGGCGGGCACGGGGCGAACAGCTTCTAGAAAGGCACACCAATGACCTACGTAATCGCGCTTCCCTGCGTGGATGTCAAAGACCGCGCATGCGTTGAAGAATGCCCCGTCGACTGCATCTACGAAGGCGAACGCACCCTGTACATCCACCCCGATGAGTGCGTGGACTGCGGCGCCTGCGAGCCCGTCTGCCCCGTAGAAGCAATCTACTACGAAGACGACGTCCCCGAAGAGTGGACTGAATACGTCAGCGCCAACGCAGACTTCTTCGACGACCTGGGTTCCCCCGGCGGTGCCGCAAAGCTCGGCCCCACCGGCAAGGACGTGCCCTTCATCGCGGCACTGCCCCCTCGTGGTGAGTAGTAGCCTGCGGCGAATAATAGCGACAACCGCATAGACTGACCGCACTCGCTAACGGGTGCCAAGAGCCTCCATCACAGCACCCGGTGCCCACGCACCGTCTAGGCGCTGGAATGGAGGCTCTTGCTGTAGGCACGCCAGCGCACGGACGCTAGACTAAAATGACGAAAACTATTCCCAAGCAACCAGGTGACACAATGACTTACGGCCTGAACCTGCCCGAATACCCCTGGGAGGCGCTCGCCCCCTACCGCGCAACCGCGGCCGCCCACCCGGACGGCCCGGTGGACCTGTCCATCGGCACCCCGGTTGACCCGACCCCGCAGAACATTCGCGAGGCGCTGGCGGCTGCCTCTGACGCTCCCGGCTACCCGACCACCCACGGCACCCCCGCCCTGCGTGAGGCTATTGCTGAGTGGTTTGCGCGCCGCCGCGGTGTGACCGGTCTGAGCCCGGACGCAATCATGCCCACGGTCGGCTCGAAGGAGCTCGTGGCGTGGCTGCCGTTCCTGCTGGGTCTGGGCACGGGCGATGTGGTCGTGTACCCGCGCGTTGCGTACCCCACCTACGATATGGGTGCCCGCTTCGCCCGCGCCGAGTCTGTGCCCGCCGATAGCTTGGATGAGCTGGACGCTGACACCCGCAGCCGTGTGAAGCTGATTTGGGTGAACTCCCCGGCGAACCCGAACGGTGTGGTGCGTACCGTGGAGCAGCTGCGTGAGATTGTGGCGCAGGCGCGTGAAATCGGTGCCGTGGTGGCATCCGATGAATGCTACGCGGAGCTCGGTTGGGGTGCTTGGGATGAGGCGCGCGGCGGTCAGCCGGTGCCGTCCATCCTGGATCCGCGCGTGTGTGACGGCGACTTCACCGGCCTGTTCGCGGTGTACTCGCTGTCGAAGCAGTCGAACCTCGCCGGTTACCGTGCCGCGTTCATTGCCGGTGCCCCCGAGCTGATGCCGAACCTGATTAATAGCCGCAAGCACGCCGGCATGATTGTGCCCGCACCCGTGCAGGCCGCGATGATGGTTGCGCTGGCTGATGAGGCGCACGTGGCGGCGCAGAAGGATCTGTACCGTGCCCGCCGCGAGGTGCTGGAGGAGGCGATTACCGCCGCCGGTGGCCGCATTGAGGACTCTGAGGCTGGCCTGTACCTGTGGACCACTTTCGGTGAGTCCACCTGGGATTCGATTGGTCGCCTGGCGGAGCTGGGTATTATTGCTGGCCCCGGCGTGTTCTACGGCGAGGACGGCGAAGGCTACGTGCGTATCGCTCTGACCGCTTCGGATGAGGCGGTGGCGAAGGCTGCTGAGTGTCTGAAGGCTTCTGCATCTAAGTAGTCCCGACGGGTCTAACTAGCCCGTATAGCAGAAAGCTCCCGCACCCTCCCGAAAGGGGAGTGCGGGGGCTTTGTTGTATCCGCTGATTGTCGTTGGCCGGAGTACCCGGACGATAGGTGAGATAACACCTATCGGGCACTCTTCAACACCCCTCACAAGGGGCTAAAACAGCTTAGGCTTCGTAACCGTTGGGGTTGTTCTTCTGCCAGTTCCAGTGGTCGCGAACCATGGTCTTAATGTCGCGGCTAGCGCTCCAGCCCAGATCCGCCAGAGCAGAGGAAGGATCAGCGTAAGAGACCGCAACGTCACCGGGGCGACGATCCACAATCTTGTACGGTAGCTCCTTACCGCACGCCTCCTCGAACGCGTGCAGAACCTGCAGAACCGAGTAGCCGTTACCGGTACCCAGGTTCCAGGTGTGCAGGCCGCCGTGCTCAGTAATGTAGTTCAGCGCCTTCAGGTGACCGTCAGCCAGGTCAACCACGTGGATGTAGTCGCGCACGCCGGTACCGTCAACGGTCGGGTAGTCGTTACCGAAGATGTTCAGGTGCTCGCGGCGACCCACAGCAACCTGCGCGATGAAGGGCACCAGGTTGTTCGGGATGCCCGCCGGGTCCTCACCGATACGGCCGGACTCGTGCGCACCAACGGGGTTGAAGTAACGCAGCAGAGCAATGTTCCACTTGGAGTCGGAAGCAGCCAGGTCGACCAGCATGTCCTCGATGTGCTCCTTGGTGCGGCCGTAGCAGGACTGCGCATCCATGTTCATCTTCTCGATCAGAGGCATGGACTCGGGCTCACCGTACACGGTAGCGGAGGAGGAGAACACGATGGAGTGGCAGTCAGCCTCGTCCATTGCGTACAGCAGGTTCAGGGTGCCAGCCACGTTGGTCTGGTAGTACCACAGCGGCTTCTCTGCGGACTCGCCCACAGCCTTCAGACCCGCAAAGTGAATCACAGCGTCGGGACGAACCTGCTTGAAGAGAGCCTTCATACCTTCGAGGTCGAGCAGGTCAACCTTGTGGAACTCGGGGGCGCGGCCAGCGAGTTCAGCGACGCGCTTGAGGGACTCCTCGGAAGAGTTCGCGAGGTTATCCATGACGACGACGTCGTGGCCTGCCTTGAGCAGTTCAAGTACAGTGTGGGAGCCGATGTAGCCGGCGCCGCCGGTAACGAGTACCTTCATGATGTCCTTTCGGGCTTTATCTATCCGGAAAAAGTGCTCCGGATGGGGGACAAAAGCTGTTGAGCTGTATCTAATAGTACAGCCGTGCACGCGGTGTAAGTACTGCGGAACACTGTGCGCTTGTGCACTCTGGTGTGAGCACGTGGGAGACGTTATTGAGGCGTGTCGACACTCGCCCCCACCTCGCTGTATAGCTTGCGTCTAATCCCACCAGAAATACCACTGACGGCTCTGGTGAATAAACTCCGTCAGCTGCTCAATATCCTCAAACACCTGGAACGGAAGATCGGAACAGAACGCGAACTGTTCGACCGCCAGATTCTTCGTCTCGACCGGGTCGGTGACGGGGCGTTCCACCAGAAACTCCAGGCAGTCAGCACCGTCAAGAGCCGCCGGGCTGGCGCCGTACTTTTCACGCCAATAGTGGGTGAACGCCAGCTGTGTTTCAGCGTCTGGGCAGCCATTCCAGCCGCCGAAGGGCAGGTATGCGGGAATATCGGCGGGGTCATCGGTCGGAATCTGCAGCAGGAGCATCTCGCCTTTCTCCTCTTCATCCAGGAGCTCGTAGCAGAGTAGGGCAGAAAGAGTCGGGGCCTCATCTTCGGGCTCCTCATCGGGCAGAAAATCGGAGCTCATAAACTCGTCAACAAGCTCGTTGAGGTTGAAGTCGTCAGGGCCCTCCTCGTGAGCATCTTCGCCATCATCGGTAACCTTGCGCAGCTGCTGGGCAATGACTGCGCTGCCGTATTCTTCTGCGGAGGCGCCACCCCGGGCGGTACGGTAACGCTGCAGGACAGCACGGGTGTAGGCGCTCACCTGCTCGGGGGTCAGAGTCTCAACATCGTCAATGATGTCGTGTTCAAGGGACACCGCAATGACCATGCTTTCAAGCACCGTATCGTTCAGGTTCAGGAAGAAGGGAACGAACCCCTCCGCACGCCCCAGCTGAGCCAACTCATCGTAACGAGCCATGGCATCAGCGGCAGGAGCGCCCATTGGAATACGCTCGTGCGGGTAGGGGAAGAGACGCGTAAAGTGCCGGTAGGTTTCGCTCATCGTCGACTCTGACTTAGTTGATTCGGGCATCTGAGTTCCTCTCTGAACTGTACAAGTGGTCAGTCATGGCGGGTGGGTTGTACCCGGTACTACCAGCCTAGCGAAAGCCCGAGCATCCCGCCCTGAAAACGGTCATCGTAGCCGCCGCGGATTCGCGCCCAGCCTGTAAGAGCGGCGGACGAGGGAACACCGGGCGCAGAAAAGGGGTCGGGATGCTTCACGCATCCCGACCCCTAAAGCCGATCCCTAAAGTTCGCGGGCCGACCCCCAACGTTCGCAAGGGCAACCAGCACTAGTCCAGGTACAGACTAGTTCAGGTGCAGATTAGTTCAGATGCAGCGCCTCGTTCAGCTCCACGG
Source organism: Rothia sp. HMSC075F09 (assembly GCF_001810515.1). Classification (NCBI taxonomy): domain Bacteria; kingdom Bacillati; phylum Actinomycetota; class Actinomycetes; order Micrococcales; family Micrococcaceae; genus Rothia; species Rothia sp. HMSC075F09. Next base: position 54,532 of record NZ_KV801792.1, on the reverse strand, counting down.
TGTTCTTCGCACGCGGCAGAACCTCAATCGCGCCGCTAATCGAATTGCGGCGGAACAGCAGGTTCGACACACCGGACAGCTCCGCAGCCTTAACCACGCGCGCCTCCTGACCGGGCAACAGAACGCTCACGCGCGAACCGGCGGTCACATACAGGCCAGCCTCAACCACGCAGTCATCACCCAGGGCAATACCGATACCGGACTCCGCACCCAGCAGGGAACGCTCACCAATAGACACGCGCTGAGTGCCGCCGCCGGAGAGAGTACCCATAGTGGAGGCGCCGCCACCCACATCCGAGCCGTCGCCCACCACAACGCCCTGAGAAATACGGCCCTCAACCATGGAAGTGCCCAGGGTACCTGCGTTGAAGTTCACGAAGCCCTCGTGCATCACGGTCGTGCCGGACGCCAGGTGCGCACCCAGGCGCAGACGGTCACCGTCGCCAATACGCACGCCGGCGGGAACCACATAATCCACCAGGCGCGGGAACTTATCAATGTGGCTCACGCTCAGGTGACCCAGCTTGCGCAGACCAATCGCAAGCTTCTGGAACTCGGCGGCAAGCACCGGGCCGTGGTTGGTCCACGCAACGTTCGCCAGGGTGCCGAACAGGCCGTCCAGGTTCAGCTCGTTGGGGCGAACCAGAGTGTGGGAGAGCAGGTGCAGACGCAGGTACGCGTCGACTGCGTCTTCGGGTGCCTCATCCAGGTTGATGGAGGCGGTACGCACCTCGGTACGGGCATTGCGCGCCGGGTGCTCAGCGGCCAGTTCCTCCAGCTCGTCCGCGATGGACAGGTCGGGGGTCTGGGTGAGGGAGGGAGCGGGGAACCAGGCATCCAGGACGGTGCCGGCGTGCTCGCCGGAGACAACAACATTGACCAGTGCGACGCCGGAGGCGTAACGGGGAGTGTTTTCAGACATGCCTTCCATTATAGGTTTGGGGCTTGGCGCCCCTTCAAGACCGTCTCATATGCTCGATATGGGCGTTGTGTGCGCGGGTATGCGCACGGGGGAACCTGTAAGGTTGAAGGATGAGCGTTTCCCCGAATACTTCTGAACGTCACCCGGTTCCGGCACCGCCCCTGAATTTGGACGTGTCTATGCCCGAGCTGACGCGTGCCCTGCTGGATCTTGAGTCGGTTTCTGGTAACGAACGAACGATTGCTGATGCCGTGCACACGGCGCTGTCGTTCTGCCCCCACCTGCACCTGACCCGTGACGGGGACGCCATCATTGCCCGCACCGAATTCCCGCCGCTGCCTGGAGCTGAGGGGGAGAGTGCTGAGGGGGAGCGTACCCGCATTATCCTCGCCGGTCACCTGGATACCGTGCCCCTGCCTACCGTCGAGGGTTCCCTGGGTACTGTGCCCTCTACGGTGCGTGAAGAAGAGGACGGGTACGTGCTCTACGGCCGCGGCGCCACCGATATGAAGGGCGGCGTTGCGGTGCAGCTGAAGCTTGCCGCCGAGCTGACCGCGCAGGACACCGACTACAACCTGACCTACATCTTCTACGACAACGAAGAGGTCGCTAGCGAGCTTTCCGGCCTAGCGCGCCTGATCCGCAACCACGGTGAGCTCATCACCGACGCAGATTTCGGTGTGCTGCTCGAACCGACCAACGGCACCATTGAGGGCGGCTGCAACGGCACCATGCGTTTCTTCGTGCGCACCCGCGGCCTGGCCGCCCACTCGGGTCGCGCCTGGCGCGGTGAGAACGCGATTCACGCCCTGGCACCGGCGTTGGCGGCGCTCGCCTCCTACGAGCCGAAGACCATCGCGGTGGAGGGCCTGGACTATCGTGAGGGCCTGAATGCGGTGCAGATTTCTGGTGGCGTTGCCGGTAACGTGATTCCCGATGCGGCGGCGATGCACGTGAACTACCGATTCGCCCCGGATAAGACCCTGGACGAGGCGGTCGCCCACGTGCGTGAGGTCTTCACCGGTTACGAGCTGGATTTTGTGGATCTTTCCCCGGCGGCTCGCCCCGGACTGGACACCCCGCTGGCGGCTTCCCTGATTGAGGCGGTGGGGCAGGAGCCTCAGCCGAAGTACGGTTGGACGGACGTAGCGCGCCTGAGCGAGATCGGTATTCCCGCGGTGAACTTCGGCCCCGGTGACGCTCTGCTGGCTCACACCGATAACGAACACGTGAGCTTTAGTCAGCTGACCCGCTGCCACGCGGATTTGCGTGCCTGGCTGCTCAGCGACCGTGACGAGGACTAGTCGCGGCGCTGATTCTGCCGGTGCTGGCGCTACTATTTGAATTTAGGTGACCGTCAGGGGTTGACGGTCCTGCATGATATGAGATTGACATGAACTTTCTTCTGATTCTGCTTGCCCTGCTAATTTCGGGCATTGCGGTGCTCTCCGTTGTGGCGCTCTCCGGTGAGCGTGCCGTGCCCGGTGCCGCGTTCTTCAGCGGCGTGGGCCGTGACGGTCTGGGCACCTTCGACCGTGTGGAGGATTTCGGCTTTATCGCTCCTCTCGTCGGTGCACCCGAAGATGACAAAGCACTCGAGAATGCACCCGCCGCGGAGGCTGCCGCTTCGGCTACAGAATCTGCTGATGCTAACGTTGCTGCCGCTGAGCCGGTTCGCCGCGGTGCGGTTCCCCTGTCTGATGATGCGGAGAGCACCTTGAGCGCGCATGACTTTGTGGAGAAGCGAAAGAACCCGCAGGCTGAGGGGAACTAACGCCCGTGAGTGTTTCGCCTGAACGTAATAGTGATTCCCCCGCGTATTCTCCCGCGCAGCGTGCCGCCACCCCCGCCTCCGGCGAGGAACGGAGCGAGTCCTTTGATGAGCTTCTGACCTGGGCGTACACCGCCGCCGGTGAGCGCCTGCACCGGGTGGGGGAGCGTCTGCGTGCCCTGCCCGCGTGGCTGTCGGTACTGCTGATTTACGGTCTGTCCCGCGTGTGGGGCTTCATCGTGTTTGCCGTGGTCGGTCAGCAGCAGTTGCGCAGCCCGTGGGGTCAGCATCTGGATTATTTGTCGTTCATTAGCATCTGGGATGCCGGCTGGTATGAGCAGATCGCGGTACAGGGCTACCCGAGTGAGCTGCCGGTGAACGCGGCGGGTGTGATTCAGCAGAATCAGTGGGCGTTTTACCCGATTTTCCCGCAGCTTTCCGGCGCTATTAGCCATGCGACGGGCATCGGGTACTACCCGGTGGCGGCGACGGTTGCTCTGATTGCCGGTTTCGCGGCGGCGTGGGTGATTTACCTGCTGTTTGAGGCGTCGTTGAAGGCGACCGGTTTCAAGAGCGAGGAGTCGCCTTCTGCGCTGTCCATGTGGGCTGTGGCGTTGGTGTCGTTCTTGCCGGTGGCGCCGGTGCTTCAGGTTCCGTATGCGGAGTCGCTGAACCTGGTGTTCCTTGCCGGTGCGCTGCTGTGCCTGGTTCAGGGACGCTACGGCCTGCTGGTTCCTGTGGCGGCGTTGGCGTGCCTGTCCCGCCCGGTGGGTGTGCCCCTGGGCGCGGCTGCCGGCCTGTGGTGGTTTGCATGCTGGGTGCGTTCGAGCCGCCAGTCGGGCATGGGCACGGCGTTTGTGCGTCATCTGGGGCAGCTGGTCAGCGCCTTGGTGGTGTGTGCGTGTGCGCTGGTGTGGCCTGCGATTGCGTGGTGGGCTACGGGCCGTGTGGATGCGTACACCGCCACGGAGACGGCGTGGCGCGGTACCCATTTGGCGCCGATTCAGCCGTGGCTTTCACAGGGGTACCTGTACTTTGGGCATGCGGCTCCGGTGCTGCTGACTCTGCTGATTTTGGGCTTTATTGCTCTGTGTTTGAGCCCCCTGGCGCGTAGGGTTTTGGCGGCTCCGCTGAACCTGTGGTGCCTGAGCTATTTTGCGTATTTGATTCTGTTTTTGAATCCGCAGTCGTCGACGTTCCGCCTGTTGTTGCCGTTGTTCCCGCTGGTGATTGTGGCGGCGGCGGCGAGCCGTTCGCGGGCGTATCGTTGGGCGCTGCTGGTGGCGGGTGCGTGTGCGCAGTGGGGCTGGGTTGGCTGGCTGTGGCATTGGAAGCAGCTCCCCGGCGGCGGAGACTACCCGCCGTAAACCGAATATCGTGACTGGAGACCGCCGGTGTACTGCCGGCGGTCTTTTGCGTGCGGGAGGCGGGCGTGCCTGCGGCTGGAGCCGCAGCGTTTTAACCCGGCGGCGGAGACTACCCGCCGTAAACCGA
>NZ_KV801792.1:0-50245 GCF_001810515.1 Rothia sp. HMSC075F09 | reverse complement strand
AACCGAATATCGTGACTGGAGACCGCCGGTGTGCTGCCGGCGGTCTTTTGCGTTCGGGAGGCGGGCATGCCTGCGGTTGGAGCCGCAGCGTTTTAACCCGGCGGTGGAGATTATCCGCCGTAAACCGCTGATGTGGTGTTCTTAGCCGTGGGCGCAATGCCCCTCCGCGGTGCTGTAGCGTACGCCTTCTGCTTGTCCAGAGCTTAAAGACACGTCCAGAAAGCGCCGCGGGTTCGGCGGTGCTGGCTCGGAACTGATAATCTATATTCTGTGTTTGGTATTAGTGGCACCGAGTTGATTATTTTGGCCATCATCACGTTTGTGGTGATTGGCCCCGAACGCATGCCCGAATACGCCCGACAGATCCGTGAATTCGTCAAGACTGTGCGCCGCATGGCGTTTGACGCGAAGGACGACTTCAAGGAAGCCCTGGGCGAGACGGGTCTGGAAGATATTAACTGGCGCCAGTACGATCCCCGCCAGTACGATCCGCGCGTGATTGTGAAGCAGGCGTTCGCTGAGGATGACGCCGAGCGTGAGCGTGAGGCGAGGGAACGTGAAGAGGCGCTGCTGAAGGAGAAGGAAAAGTCGGAGAGCCGTGCTCTTCCGCGAGGCGCATACGCCCCCTTCGACGTGGACGCCACCTAAGATTTTGAAACGAAAGAACCCCGCACCGTGATGGTGCGGGGTTCTTTCTGTTCTCAGCTTTTGCCGTCAGCTTCTAGATGCTCAATCTTTAGACAAAGAGCGGCAGGCTCTGACCCGCCCGCGACTCGCCCGACTGCAGCAACTGCGAGGCGATGGACTGAATCTCTTCGGCGGTGGGGGAGTCCGGGTGGCTCCAGACCACCGGGGTGCCCTCGTCGCCGCCGGTACGCAGGTTCACATCCAGCGGGACGGAACCGAGCAGCGGTACCGGGTAGGAGAGCGCCTCCGAAAGACGCTCAGCGAGCACCTGACCGCCGCCAGAACCGAACATGTCGAGCACGGTACCGTCCGGCAGGGTCATGGCAGCCATGTTCTCCACCACGCCCACGACCTTCTGACCGGTCTGCAAGCTCAGGGTACCGGCACGCTCCGCCACATCCACCGCGGCGTGCTGCGGGGTGGAAATGAGCACCAGCTCCGCATTCGGCAGCAGCTGAGCCATGGAGATGGCAATATCGCCGGTGCCGGGCGGCAAATCGAGTAGCAACACATCCAGGGCGCCGAAGTGCACGTCCATGATGAACTGCTCCAGGGCACGGTGCAGCATGGGGCCGCGCCACGCCACCGGCTCGTTGCCCTTGAGGAACATGCCGATAGAAATCACGCGAATAAAGCCGCCGCTGACCTTCTGCTCACCCCAACGCTGGGCGGGGGCGGGCACATCCACGGTCGGCGGAAGAATCAGGTCATCCAGGCGGGTCGGGGCGTCGGTAATACCCAGCAGACCCGGGATGGAGAAGCCGTGCACATCCGCGTCAATAATGCCCACCGCAAGCCCGCGCGAGGCGAACGCGGCGGCAAGGTTCGCGGTCATGGAGGACTTACCCACGCCACCCTTACCGGAGACCACGCCGAACACGCGGGTCAGCGAACCGGGCGCGGTAAACGGGTTAGAACGCTCCGGCTTGAGCATGGAACGCAGGGCGGAACGCTGCTGCGGGTTCATCGCACCCACCTGCAGCTGCACGCGCTCAATACCCTCAACGGTAGCGGCGGCGTCACGAACCTGCTGCTCGATGGTGTTCTTCAGCGGGCAGCCCTCAATGGTGAGCAGCACCGTGACCTCAGCCCAGTGGCGGCCGGGAATCGGCTCACCGTGCTCATCCAGTTCAGGATGCACGAGCGCCGTCTCAACCATGCCCAGCTCCGTAATGGGGCGGCGCAATTCGGGGTCTTCAACGCGGGCGAGCGCCGCGTATAGGGCATCCTGCAGCGGGTTATCAGCGGTCACGGGCGCCTCCCTCACGGGTACGCTCTGCTTGCTGCTGCGCCTGCTGAGATTCGCGGCTCTGAGGCTGGCTCAAATCGCCGTGACGGGAATCCTGCGTGGAGTCCTTCACAGAATCCTTCGCAGAGCGTTCAGCCTTGTCAGAAGACTTCTCGGTACCGGTCTCGGCACCCGCAGATTCCTTCTGCTCAGGGTTCTTCTCGGAGTTCTTCTCGGAGCCCTGCTCCTCAGCGTCCTTTTCCTCGCCCTCGGAGATATCGATATCGTCGATAGCCTCCTCCAGGTCCTCAATGTCCTCACTGATGTCCTGCAGCTGCTCGGCGTGACGCTCCTGCTCCTGCGCAATGTTCTGCAGTTCCTCAAGAATGTCGCGCAGCTCGCTACGGACAAAGTCACGGGTCGCAACCTCACGCAGAGCAATACGCAGCGAAGCAATCTCGCGGGTCAGGTACTGGGTCTCCTCCAGGTTCTGCTGGTCACGCTTACGGTCCTCAGAGGCCACCACGCGGTCGCGGTCATCCTGACGGTTCTGCGCCAACAGCAGCAGGGGAGCAGCGTAAGAAGCCTGCAGGGACAGCATCAGGGTCAGCAGGGTGAAGTTCAGGCTACGCGGGTCGAACTGCATCTCCTCCGGCGCCAGGGAGTTCCAGACAAGCCACACGCCACAGAAAATGGTCATCCACATCAGGAACTGCGGGGTACCCATGTAGCGTGCAAAACCCTCAGTCATGCGGCCGAAAGCGTCCGGGTTGGGGCTCGAGAACAGCTTCGGCTTGCGGGTTCCGGGGGTGCTCAGCTGAGAGTCGCTACGCTGCGGGCGGGAGTCGCCGCGCTCGCGGTTGCGTTCAGCGTACTTCTTCTCCAGGCGGTCCTTGAGGATGCGCGCCTTATCGATGCGGGGGTTCTCTTCGGTACGGTTTGCGTCGCGGCGGTTCGATTCAGGCAAAGCGTCGTCCTACCTTTCGTACGGGAGTTCCATCATCGTAAGTGCGCCAGTCTTCGGGCAGGAGCGCATCGAGCACGTCGTCGATGGTCACTGCGCCTACCAGGCGGTGCGATTCGTTCACAATGGGAACGATGGTCAGGTCATAGGTCGCCAGCACGCGTGCTAGCTCTTCCAAACTTGCCTGGTCAGAGACAGGCTCAGTGTCGGTATCGAGGATGTGACCAATCGGCTCACTCGGCGGCACACGCAGCAGCTTCTGCATGTGCACCAGACCCAAGTACTTGCCGGTCGGCGTTTCCAGAGGCGGGCGGGTCACCATGACGGCAGCCGCCATCGCCGGAGGGATCTCCTCGGCACGGATGTGCGCAAGCGCCTCCGCAACGGTCGCCTCCGGGGAGAGGATGATCGGCACCGGGTTCATGAGCGAACCAGCGGTACCCTCGTCATATTCGAGCAGTCGACGCACGTCGTCTGCTTCGTCGGGTTCCATGAGCTCGAGCAGCTTTTCACGCTGGGTGTCGTCCAGTTCGATGAGCAGGTCGGCGGCGTCGTCCGGTTCCATCTCTTCGAGGACCTGCGCGGCACGCTCGTCGTCCAGGTGCGAGAGAATCTGCACCTGGTCCTCGGCGGGCAGCTCCTGCAGAACGTCCGCGAGGCGTTCATCCTGCAGCTCGGCGGCGATTTCGACCATGCGCTTATCGCTCATCTCGTGGATAGCGTCCGCAAGGTCGGCGGGCTTGGAGTTCTCATGGTTCGCCACGAACGCGGTTGCCGCCTGCGGCTCCACGTCGGTGGAGAGCAGAGCCTCGTCCCAGTCGACGATGAGGGTCTCCTTGGAGCGGCGGCGCCACGTGCTGGAGGAGGAGCTGACGCGGGAAACGAACAGTTCGGTCACGCCCCAGTCGCCGTTGCGGCGCTGCTCAATGGCGACGTCCTCAATGACGGCGTCGCCGCTGCCGTCGAGCAGACGCACGCGGCGGTCGAAGAGCTCACCGACGATGAGAGTCTCAGAGTTGCGCTGTTCGAAGCGGCGCAGGTTCACCAGGCCGGTTGAAATAATCTGGGAGGCGTCGATGCTACGCACTCGGGTCATGGGCATGAACACGCGTTTCTTGCCGAGCACCTCAACGATGATGCCGACAACAATGGGTTCGCTGCCCTTGGCGGGGCGGGCGCCCGCAATGGATGCGCCCAGGCCGCGTTTGAGCACGACGACGTCTCGGAGACGGCCGAGGCGGTCACCGAAGGGGTCAAAAACGTCGAGGCCCAAAAGGCGGGCAATGTAAATCTTGCTGGGGGTGCTGAACTTCGAATTGCTCACCTCTCTAGGGTACGCTCCGCCGCGGGGATTCGCACTTTGAGAAGCCGAAATTGAACGGGTGTTCGCTACGCCTATAGAGGAGCTAACTGCCCACCGGGTCCAGGGTTGGGGCGGGCGGTAGAATAGAAGCCATGACTTCTAACCTGCCGAATATTCCCTCGACCCCGACTTCTTCTTTCGTTGCCTCGCGCCTGGCGCAGGCTCAAGGCAAGCCCCTGCCCGCCGGTGAGGCGATCGCCTCCTTCGTGCGTCACGATGATGCGCTCGCCGCCTTTGACGTGCTCAGCGAGCAGGATTACCCGGTCACGGCGCTGTACCTGGTCAATGACGGTATCCGCCAGGTGGAGTACCCGGTACCGTTGCCGTATGGCCGTATCTTGACTTTTGCAGCGCTTCGAGGGGCAGGATTCGGTGCGTTTTTTGCACTGCTGGTTATAGCCTCGACTAATGACTCCTCTGCGTTTGAGGTAATAAAGTATGTGCTGCTGTCGATGGCTATGTTTGTGCTCTGGCAGATGTTCGTTTTGCGTCGCTCTCATGGGAGCCGCCATCCGATGCGTGCCGAATCAATTCCCTCGCGTACCGTGATGTACGCTCTGCCGGAGTACGCTCAGGATGCGCGCCGCGTGCTGGGTGCGCATCCTCGCTTTTCGGCGGCGGTTGCGGCTGCTCGTGCGGCGGCTGCCCCGGAGGCTTCGCAGGCTCGTGCGGCTCAGAGCACCGTCTCGATGAATGGTGCACCGGTTCCGACCGGTGCGCCGAAGGCTCCTTCGTACCGTGCGCAGGCGGGTAGCCAGCCGGCACCGAACCAGACCCTGCCCGAGCGTGACACTACCGCGCAGAATGCGGTGTCTCAGAGCGCGGCGCAGAACATGCCCGCACAGGCTGCACAGTCCACTCAGCCTGCAGAACAGGCAAGTACTGGCCAGGTGACCGCTCAGAAGTCAGATACGCAGAAGCGTCCGGCTCAGCGGTACGGTCTGCGCGTGGACGACCCGGAAGAATACGCGAAGCTGATTCAGCCCAAGCCGCAACGTCCGACTCCGCGCCCGCAGGGCCTGCAGGATAAGTCCTCGAAGGACTCCGAATAGCCGTAAGGCACAACGGCGGGAAACAGGCATAGAAGATACGCGAAAAGCCCCTCACCGAACGAATCGGTGAGGGGCTTTCCCTATAAAACGTTACTAACGTAACTGGGAGCTAGACGTTACTTCGCCAGCTTCGCCATCCACTCCTCAATGCCCTCAACGGTGCGCGGCAGCGCAGCGGAGAGGTTCACGTTGCCGTCCTCGGTGCAGAGCACGTCGTCCTCAAGGCGAATACCGATACCGCGGTACTCCTCGGGGATAGACATGTCCTCTTCCTTGAAGTACAGTGCCGGCTCAATGGTGAAGACCATGCCCGGCTCCAGCTCAGCCCACATGTACAGTTCAGCCTTCGCCTGCGCGCAGTCGTGCACGTCCAGGCCCAGGTGGTGGCTGGTGCCGTGCGGCATCCAGCGGCGGTGCTGACCGCCCTCAATGGTGAGGGAAACCTCGGCAGAAACCGGTAGCAGGCCCCACTCTTCCAGACGGTGAGCCAGAACCTCCATCGCGGCGTCGTGAAGTTCGTGGAACTTACGGCCCGGCTTAGCCACAGCGAATGCGGCGTCAGCGGCATCCAGCACAGCGTTGTAGACCTTCGCCTGAACCTCGGTGAACTTACCGTTCACGGGGAAGGTGCGGGTCACGTCTGCGGTGTACAGGGTGTCGTCCTCAACGCCTGCGTCCAGCAGCAGCAGCTTGCCGTCATCGACGGTGCCGTTGTTACGGATCCAGTGCAGGATGGTTGCGTTGTTACCGCAGGCCGCGATGGTGTCGTAGCCCAGGTCGTTACCGTCGGTACGTGCCACGGAGAAGAACGCGGTCTCAACGACGCGCTCGCCGCGGTGGTGCTCCTTAGCCTTCGGCAGTGCACGAATGACCTCTTCGAAGCCCTTGACGGTCATGTCAACGGAACGCTGCAGGTTCTCAACCTCGATAGCGTCCTTAATCAGGCGAGCCTCGGAGAGAGCCACAGCCAGCTCGGAGTCCAGCTTGTCAGCCTGCTCCAGCTCCACGCCGGTGTTGTAGCGGGAGGTGTCAACCAGCGCGTCAACAGCCGGGTCAACGTTGCGGACCAGGCGGATGTTCACGCCGCCCAGGCCCTGGTTACCGGCGTTCTTGGTGATAGCAACCTCAAGCTCGGACAGGTCGCGGGTACGCAGACCGAAGCGCTCGGAGAATTCCTTCAGGGTGGGGCGGGGGCCAACCCAGAACTCGCCGTAGCGTGCATCCGCGTAGAACTCGGTGGTGTCGCGGCCAGCCAGCGGGCGGAAGTACAGGGTGACCTCGTGGTTGGAGCCGTTGTCGCCGGTACCCTCTTCGACGGGCTCGAAGATCAGCACGGCGTCAGGCTCGTGGTCGATGCCCAGACCGGTCTGGTGCGCAAACGCCGAGTGGGGGCGGAAGCGGTAGTCGCAGTCGTTGGAGCGGACCTTCAGCGGGCCTGCGGGCAGGACGAGGCGCTCGCCGGGGAATGCCTTGGAGATCTTGGCGCGGCGCTCAGCTGCGTAGTCTGCTACGGGCTCGCGGGTGTAGCCGTCATCTTCGGCAGGTGCCCAGTTTGCGGCAATGAATTCGGTGAACGCAGACGCCTTAGGGGTGCTGCGGTGGTCAGTCTTCTGAGCTTCGGTGCTCTTCTCGTTGTTCTCAGTCATGGGTTAATCATATCGCCTTCACCACAGGTGGGCAGGTGTTTTAGCGCTTTTGACCATAAGAGAGGGCGCGGTGGAGCAGAATATATCTTTGACCTGCGACCGGGTACCTGATATTGCGCCGCCGATATTGGTAGGGTTGAATCAGAAGAGTAGTAGATGACATGCCTTAAAACCCCGCTGAGGTGGCGACGAACTAGCAGGGGCGGGGAAGGAGAGAATATGACGCAGACAGAACACCGAAATAGCGCACCTAATGCGAAGCAGGTACCGCAGCCCGCTGAATCGGGCGCGCCTGAAAACCTGAACCGTGCCGGGCGCTACGATCTGCATATTCACTCCGCTATCTCTGACGGCACGCAGAGCCTGACCGAGCTGGTGCCGCTGATTGCTCGCGCCGGGTTGGCTGGGTTTGCGCTGACTGATCACGATACGACGGCTGGTTGGGCGCAGGCGGCTCAGCTGGCGGATGAGCACGGTCTGGATTTTCTGCCGGGTGCCGAGTTCTCTTGCCGTTACCGGTACACCGACGGTGAGGGCCGCGCACGCACGAAGACTATTCATCTGCTCGCTTATGGTTTTGATTCGGTGGGTTCGGAGTTGGCGTGCCGTGTGGAGGCGATTCGTGCCAGCCGTGAGGGCCGTGCGCAGGCTATTGTGGGCCGTCTTGCCGCTGACTACCCGCTGACCTGGGATGACGTGTTGGCGCAGGTGGGGGAGGGGAACACGGCGGTGGGCCGCCCCCATATTGCTGATGCGCTGGTTGCTGCCGGTGTGGTTGCTGATCGTTCTGAGGCTTTCGCGAAGCTGCTGTACACGGGCAGCCCCTACTATGTGCCGCAGGATGCGCTGGACCCGTTGGAGGCGGTGCGTCTGGTGCGTGAGGCTGGGGGCGTGCCGGTGATTGCGCATCCGATGAGTACGATGCGTGGACCCGCGTTGAGCCTGGAGTATCTGGGTTTGATGGTGGATGCTGGCCTGGCGGGTGTGGAGGTGTATCACCGCGAGAACTCTCCGGAGGACCGCGCGCGTCTGCTGGAGTTCATTGAGCGTCAGCGTGCGGCGGGCCGTGAGGTGCTGGTGACGGGGTCGAGCGATTATCACGGTGCGGGCAAGCCGAACCTGCTGGGTGAGAACACGACGGATGCGGTGACGGTGGCTCGCATCCGCGAGCAGCTGGCAGCCCAGTAGTAAGACCAGTAGTAAGACGAAAGAGTGCGGGGCGGGTTCCTCATCAAGGAACCCGCCCCACACTCTTAACACGTGCTCTCACGAACGCGCAGACAAGACAGCCTAGACGCTCTCACGCGAGGCATGATGCTGCAACACCGCACCCGCAGCCGCCGCATCCATCTGAGCAACCGCACGCGCCGCACGAGCCTTAGCCCGCGCCTGATGCTGACGCTGACGACGCAACTCATCACGACCATCAATACGCATCTTCTTATCCACCGCATCCATCGACCAGTGACGCACAAACCGGCAGGACGCACCCTCAACCGGCTGCGTAGTCTCCGTCAACGTATCCAACACAGCCTTCAACGCATGACGGCTCGCCGCCGTCAACGCATCACGACTCGTGCCGCCACGAACACCCACCGTACGCTTCGGCGTGAACAACACACTCGCCCCACGCGGAACACCGCGATACTCAGCGAACGACACCGGATCCACGCCCAGACGCTTAGCCATCACCTCAATAGCCGGCGGATTCTGATCCACACACACGAACTTACGACCCAGCTGAGCCGCCGCCGCACCCGTAGAACCAGAACCAGCGAAGAAATCCAACACCCAATCACCCGGGCGGGAACTCGCCGCAATCATACGACGCAACAAACCCGTAGGCTTCTGCGTGGGATACCCCGTCTTCTCCTTACCCGTAGGCGACACAATAGTATGCCACCACACATCAGTAGGGAGCTTACCGCGAGAAGCCTTCTCCTCAGTCACCAAACCGGGAGCCATATACGGTTCACGATCAACCTCCGCAGTATTGAAGTAATAGCTGCGGTGATCCTTCGCGTACACCAAAATATTGTCGTGCTTCGTCGGCCAGCGGCGCGTAGACTTCGCACCGTAGTCATAAGCCCAAATCAGCTCATTAATGAAGTTCTCACGACCAAAAATCATGTCGCACATAATCTTCACATAATGAACCTCACGCCAATCCAGGTGCAGGTACAGGGTACCGTCCTGCGCCAGCAGACGATGCGCCTGCTCAATACGCGGCGCTAGGAACGCCCAATAATCCTCGAACGAGTCGTTATAGCTCGCCAGAGTCTGCAGGGTGCTCGAATAGCTCTTGCCCTTAAAACCGGTGCGGTCACCCTTCTCAGAAGCCTCCGCGCTCAACGTGCGGCGCGTCTGCTTCTTGCCCGTATTGAACGGCGGGTCAATGTAAATCACGGTGAACGCACCGTCGGGCAGCTCACGCAGATACTCCAGGTTATCTGCCTGCACCAGCAGCGACGGGCCCTGCGGATCGAAAACCGTCGAATCCGTGCGGGGCGACTCAGCGGCAGGGGAGGGCGCGGCGGGCGCCGGGGATGCTGAAATACCCAACCCCGGCCCTAGCCTTCAGAACCAGCACGGTCAGCGCCACGGCCCTTACCGCGAGAACCCTCAGAACGAGAGCCCTCAGCACGCGAGCCTTCAGAACGCGAGCCTTCAGAGCGGCGGCGGGTACGGCGGCGGCCCTCACCCTCCACGGGCTGACCCTCAACACGGCGGGTACGGCGACGCTGACGAGGCGCACGCTCAGAACGCTCAGAAGAGCGTTCGGTACGCTCGGATGCGCCCTGCTCGTTACGCTCGGAAGAACGCTCGGAACGCTCAGAACGCTTGCGGCCCTCGGAGCGGCTACGGCGCTCGCCGCGGCCCTCACCGGAACGACCCTCACGGCCACCGTCACGACCGCCGCGGGAACGGCGCGAACCCTTCTCACCGTCACGACCGCCAGAACGGCCACCGTGAGAACGAGCCGGACGGCCATCACGCGAGTCACGGGCGCTCTCAAAGAACTCATCGCCCATGCCCTCAGCCACACGCTCCTCGCGCGGCAGGCGGCCCTTAGTGCCAGCCGGAATGTTCAGGTCGTAGAACAGGTGCTCAGAGGAAGAGTAGGTCTCAACCGGCTCCGGAACGCCCAGCTCCAGGGCATCGTTAATGACCTTCCAACGCGGCAGGTCATCCCAGTCAACCAGGGTCACAGCGGTACCCTCATTGCCCGCACGACCGGTACGGCCGGTACGGTGCAGGTAAGTCTTCTCATCCTCGGGCACGCGGTGGTTAATCACGTGGGTCACGTCTTCAACGTCAATACCGCGAGCCGCCACGTCGGTCGCGACCAGAATGTCGACCTTGCCGGTGCGGAACGCCTTTAGCGCCTGCTCACGCGCAACCTGGTTCAGGTCACCGTGCAGGGGAGCGGCAGCGAAGCCACGGTTCACCAGCTCCTCCGCCACGCGGGCAGCGTCACGCTTGGTCTTGGTGAAGATGACGGTGCGGCCGCGGCCGGTAGCGCGCAGAATGCGGCCAATCATCTCGTCCTTGTCCAGGTGGTGTGCACGGTAGACGACCTGGCGGATCGAAGCCTTAGTCTTCGAGGCGTCCTCGGGGTCAGCGGCGCTAATGCGCATGGGCTTGGTCATGTACTGGCGTGCCATCGCAATGACCGGGCCGGGCATGGTTGCGGAGAACAGCATGCTCTGGCGGTCCTCCGGCAGGTAGCTGAGGATCTTCTCAACCGACGGCTGGAAACCCAGATCCAGCATCTCGTCAGCCTCATCGAGGACCACGATCTTAACCTGCTTCAGGTTCAGGAAGCCCTGCTGGTACAGGTCGATAATGCGGCCGGGGGTACCCACCGCAACCTCCAGGCCGCGGCGCAGCAGCTCAGCCTGAGGCTCAATCGGCACACCACCGTACAGGGTGGCGACGCGGGCGTTGCGCAGCTTCGCAGCAATCGCCAGGTCCTCGCCCACCTGAATAGCAAGCTCACGGGTCGGAACCAGAATCAGCGCCTGAGGTGCGCCGGGGTGCTCCAAATCAGCCCAACCCTCATCGTCGCGGCCGACCACACGCTGAATGGTGGGCAGACCGAAGCCGAGGGTCTTACCGGTACCGGTCTTTGCCTGACCAATGATGTCCTGGCCAGACAGAGCCACGGGAAGAGTCAGCTCCTGGATGGGGAAGGGGGAGGTAATGCCAACCGCCGCGAGGGCGTCGCTAATATCCTGGCGAACGCCGAAGTCGGCGAAGGACTTTGCAGTCTGAGTGGTTTCCTGCGTGTTCGTTTCAGTCACTGGACCGTATCTTTCTACCCCTGCTCGGGGTGTGTTTCTCCCCGTAACGGGGGTGTACCAGCCAGCGCCTCAATGGTGGAGGCGGTGACGGGCGGGCGTCGAAAGCCGGCCGCGGGAAATTCTTACACGGGAAATTCTTACCGAGACGCCGCCTGCACACATGCTCAACGCACATGGTTAGTGCTCATGGTTGATTCATGATGAGGTGCAGCCTCGGGGTCTTGAAAGGGGTACGACCGGTCATTCACTTAACCCCTCAATGTTAACCCGGATTTGCTTCCGGCGCACCCCCGACCGGTTGTGGTGTGCGCCCGTGATGGGCGATATACCGCCCCAA
This sequence comes from Rothia sp. HMSC075F09, assembly GCF_001810515.1. NCBI lineage: Bacteria > Bacillati > Actinomycetota > Actinomycetes > Micrococcales > Micrococcaceae > Rothia > Rothia sp. HMSC075F09. The sequence continues at coordinate 38,664 of NZ_KV801792.1, read as the reverse complement.
AACCGGGTGTCGCGAGGTTTTTGTGCGGGCGGTTTAAAACGCAAACCCCCGCATTCGGCACGGCGTAACCACGTGGCGCATACAGCGCACGCACACAGCGCATAAAGCGCGGTTACGCATCGTGACGGATGCGGGGGAAAGCTCAAGCTAAAGGGTAAACAGCTACCGAAACTAATTAGGCGCCGATACCGAAACCAACGTGACGCTTAGCGTCGGAACCCAGCTCGACGTAGCCAATCTGAGCGCCAGAAATCAGGGTGGTGTTGCCCTTATCATCCATAATCTGCAGCAGCGAGCCATCCTCAATAGCCTTCGAGACCTTCTCCATGAGGATTTCCTTGGCCTCACTGGTCTCAACAACGATTTCACGAGCAATGTGGCGAATGCCAATCTTGATTTCCATGAGTCTCCTCGCAGAATAGTCCGGCGCAACCAAACGTGCGCCGGGTATGGGAACTGTCTTATCTAGCATCTACTCTAGCGTGAATGCGCCCATCGGCACCGTGAACGGGCGGTACTTCGCCGGGGGCTAATAAAATACTCGCCGCCGGATGCGTGAAAATACGCGCAAAAACGCCGGGAAGAGCGCGGGAGAGGAGACTCTTATGAGTCCTCCACCTGAATACCGTAGAGAGTCTCCAGCGCCTGCACGTAATCCTCCGTGCGGCCCTCCGCCGCAAGCTTCTTGGCACGCACCGTCGGGGTGTGCAGCAGGGACTTCACCATGCGGCGCATCGCCAGCTCAAACTGCTCCGTCGCCGCACCACAACCAAACTGGCTGCGCACCTTCTCCAGCTCGGAATCCAGCACATCCATAGTGTGCGAGCGCAGCGCAACAATCGCGGAGTCAATCGTGCGGGAACGCTGACGAGACACAAACGCCGCCAGCTCAGACTCCACGATGCGCGTAGCCGTCGCCACGGACTCCTCGGTCTCCTCGGGTGCGGCAAGGCGCACCGATTCGAGGGTAATCAGCTCAACGTTCGGCAGGTCGGCGACCGAGGGGTCAAAGTCACGCGAAAGCGCCAGGTCGAGGATCGTGTGGTGGCCGCCCGGAATCTGCTCGGGAAGCAACGGGTCGGAGCCGCCGGAGCAGCCAATAATGACGTCGGCAGAAGCCATGGCCTGCTCCATGCCGTCCACCGGCACCGCAGAAACCTCGCGCTTTGCCGCGAATTCGGCGGCACGACCCGAACGGGAATTGACCCAAATATCGGTGCAACCGCGCTCGCGCAGCGCCGCAATGGTCGCACCCGCGTAAGCGCCCGTACCAAAAATCAGGGCGCGGCGGGTCGACCAGTCCTTCTCGGCAACCTCATCCGCAAGATCGAGGGCAACAGACACAATGGAGCGGCCCTGAGCGCCAAGCGCCGTATGCTGACCCACCTGACGAGCCGTATGCGCCGCATGCTCAAACAGTTGAACCAGCTCACCGGGAAGGGGTACGCCGTCCTCTTGTGCCTTCGCCTGCGCGGCGGCCAGGGCGCGGCGCACCTGACCGGTGATTTCGCGCTCGCCGACCACGGCAGATTCCAGGCCGGAGGCGACCGTCAGCAGGTGGCGTGCAGCCTCATCATCGGCGTACACGTCGAAGCTGGAATCAACCAGTTCTTGATCCAGGCCGGAGGTGCGCGCGATCGAATCAGCAATCAGCTCACGAACCATGTTTACATGGGCGGATACGTGTAGCTGAACATACATTTCAAGACGGTTACAGGTGGCAAGAACGACTGCACCCTTCACGCCCAGCTGGCGTGCCATATCGCCCGCCAGAACATCGGGTACGCCGGAGGCACCGGCGCTCAACGCAGCGACGGTGGTCAGATCAACGGTGTGGTGCGATGCCACAAATGCATAAGTACTCACTAGAGATTAATCATAACCACGCCGACTAAGCCCCTGTAAAGCTCACAGAACCTAAGTTCCATCATCGTAGGGGGCAAGAAAATCTGCACAGTGGGGGAGCGGGCACAAAGAGTAGGCACGAACTAAGGTTTCCCTCACCGCTAAGAAAGCCATCATTAGGTAAGAGTCACCATGACATAGTGTCGCAAAAACGCCCGCATAAACCTGTCACACTAGACACTATGAGCGAAAACCAGCACACCACCCCCGCGTCGGCACAGGGCACCGCACAGGCACCCGCCCTGCCCGCACACCCCACCGACGCCCAGCGACCCCTGCTCACCGACGAACAGCTCGCACACCTACCCGCCAACCACCCCCTGCGCGCAGGCACCACCGCCGACTCGCCCATGCTCCGTGCCCTCACCGGCCGCCCCTCCAGCCACCGACCCGTCTGGTTCATGCGACAGGCAGGCCGCTCCCTGCCCGAATACCGCCAGGTACGCGAAGGCATCCCCATGCTGGACGCATGCCTCACCCCCGACCTCGCCGCAGAAATCACCGTGCAGCCCGTCCGCCGCCACAAGGTCGACGCCGGCATCTTCTTCTCCGACATCGTCATCCCCATGAAGCTCGCGGGCGTCAACGTCGACATCGTGCCCGGTAAGGGCCCCGTACTCGACCAGCCCGTACGCACCCTCGACGAGGTGCGCGCCCTGCCCGAACTCAAAGACAGCGACCTCGACCCCATCCGCGAAGCCGTCGCCGCAACCGTAGAAATGCTCGGCGACACCCCGCTCATCGGCTTCGCCGGAGCCCCCTTCACCGTCGCCGCCTACATGGTCGAAGGCGGCCCCTCCCGCGACCACCTGCGCCCGCGCACCATGATGCACGCCGACCCCGCCGCCTGGCACGAACTCGCCGAATGGGCAGCCCGCACCGCAGGCCAGTTCCTCCGCGCGCAGATCGAGGCTGGCGCATCCGCCGTGCAGCTCTTTGACTCCTGGGCTGGTTCCCTCGGCGAAGGCGACTACCGCCGCTACGTGCAGGCGCACTCCGCAACCGCCCTCGATATGGTGCGCGAATACGGCGTGCCGCGTATCCACTTCGGCACCGGCACCACCGCCCTGCTGCCCGCCATGCACGAAGCCGGCGCAGACGTCATCGGCGTGGACTACCGCCTGCCGCTGTCCGCTGCGAACACCCTGCTCAACGGCGCCGTACCCCTGCAGGGCAACATCGACCCGGCACTGCTCGCCGCAGGTCGCGAAAACCTCTACGCACACGTAGACGAAGTGCTCGCAGAAGGCAGCGCCGCCCCCTCGCACGTGGTCAACCTCGGCCACGGCGTACCCCCGACCACCGACCCGCAGGTGCTCACCGACCTCGTGGCATATATCCACGAACGCACCGCGCAGGCATAGGATAAATAACGATAAATAGACGGCGCAGATGCCGGAAACCCTCCGGCATCTGCACCGAACATCTGCACCCCGAACCAACCACCACACCCGTTACCGCAATGGGCAACTCCACTGCAGGCAGACCAAAGGAGAACCACCATGGGCCACACCAACCAGGCACCGCACCGCACCGCACAGGTCAGTTCCTCCGCCGCGCCCCAGAACGCACGAGCTTTCACCCGCAACGAGAAGGCACCCACCGCCATCGTCATCGGCGGCGGCCCCTCCGGCCTGATCTCCGCACGCCGCCTCGCCGCAGCCGGTATGCGCGTCACCCTGCTCGAACAGCGCCACCACCTCGGCGGTGCCGTTGGTGCCCACGAAGTTGGCGGCCTTCTGCTGGACTCCGGCGCAGAATCCTTCGCAACCCGCAGCCCCATTGTCAGCGACCTCGTCAAGGAACTCGGCCTGGGCGACCAGATCGTCACCCCCAACTCCTACGGCTCCTGGCTGTACCTGCCGCAGGGCGCCCGTCGCACCCCCAGCACCGGCATCATGGGCATCCCCGGCAACGTGAACGATAAGTCGCTGATCCCCGTCATCGGTAAGAACGGTCTGCGCCGCGCCCAGGTGGACAAGTTCCTGCCCGTCTCCGCAGGCGAGAACGCGAAGACCCTCGGTGAGCTCGTGCGCATCCGCATGGGCCAGAAAGTGCTCGACAACCTCGTCGCACCCGTCGTCTCCGGCGTGTACTCCACCCACCCCGACAAACTCGACGTCGATGCGACCATCCCCGGCCTGCGCGAAGCCTTCCGCAAGCACCGCTCCCTCTCCGCCGCAGCGCACGCTTTCCGCTCGGCAGCCCCCGCAGGCTCACAGGTCGCTGGTATTGTGGGCGGCATGAACCAGCTCTCCGAACGTCTCGTCGAAGACCTGTACGCCGCCGGTGTTCGCATCGTCACCGGATTCGACGTCATCGCCGTTGACCGTGACGAATCCACCGGTCAGTGGTTCATCATCCAGCGCCACACCACCGACGGCGAAAACACCCCCCTCTACGCCGACTACCTGGTGCTCGCCACCGACGGCCCGACCGTGGCACGACTCATCGGCCCGCACGTCTCCACCGCACTACCCGCCCTGGAACCCGGCCCCGAAGTCGCCCTCGTCACCCTCGTCGTTGATGCCCCCGCCTTGGACAAGCACCCCCGCGGCACCGGCCTGCTCGTCTCCGAAGAAGCCACCGCCGTACGCGCCAAGGCACTCACCCACGCCACCGCCAAATGGCAGTGGGTCGCCGAGGCCGCAGGCCCCGGACGCCACGTTGTGCGCCTCTCCTACGGCCGCGGCGGCGAAGACTCCCGCTTCTCCGAAGTCGCCCTCGCAGACGAGCAGCTCATCACCCTCGCCCTGCGCGACGCAAGCCGCATGATGGACGTAGCCCTCACCCACAACAACCTCGTTGACGCGGACGTCGTACGCTGGCGCGGTGTACTACCCGCCTCCACCCCCGGCCACCGCGACCGAGTCAAGGAATTCCGCGAACGCGCCAGCGAACTCGGAACCCTCAGCACCGTCGGCTCCTGGGCGGCAGGCTCCGGCCTGGTCTTAACCGTCAAAGACACCTACGAACAGATCGACCGCCTCATCTACCACGCGGCACAGGACTGGGAAGGCGTCACCGCACCCAAGGCCGCAACCGCCAAGTAGACGGCGCAGCGGCGGCAGAAGCTCAGCCAGTAACTAGACCAAAAAATTGAGAAAACGCGCAGCTACGGAAGCCGCGCCTCCAGCACAGCGAACCCTCGCTGAAGAAAGGAACACACAATGTCTCACGATCACGCAGCACACGGCCACGGCGGCGCACACGGCGCAGGTCAGGGCGGCTACACCCACGCAGGCCACGGCTACGGCGGCGCACCCAAGGGCTACGCAGTCCAGCACTCCGCAGCTGACGAGAACCGCCGCGGCCGCGAAGAAGGCGAAACCCTGCACTACGCCCTGTACACCGTGTTCGCACGCTCCGGCGCACGCCCGGCAGAGGCTAACACCGACGAGGCTCGCGCCGAATTCGAGAAGGTCGCCGAGCAGCTGGCCGCCGAGGGTGTGACCCTGCGCGGCATCTACGACGTCTCCGCAATGCGCGACAACGCAGACGTCATGATCTGGACCCACGGTGCAACCCCCGAAAAGCTGCAGGCAGCAGTCCGCAAGATCCGCCGCACCGCACTCTTCGCAGGCACCACCATCGTCTGGTCCACTATGGGCGTACACCGCGAAGCAGAGTTCACCCGCAACCACGCACCCGCCTACGCACGCGGCAAGGCACCCGAAGCATGGGTCTGCGTCTACCCCTTCGTACGCTCCTACGACTGGTACTACATGAACCCCGAACGCCGCGCAGAAATGCTCAAGAACCACGGCATGAAGGCAATCGACTTCCCGCAGGTTCTGGCAAACACCGTCGCAACCTTCGGCATGAACGACTACGAGTGGGTCCTCGCCCTCGAAGCACCCCAGCTCGTTGACCTCGTCGACATGATGCGCCACTTCCGCAACACTGAAGCACGCCTGCACGTACGTGAGGAAACCCCCTTCTACACCGGCCGCCGCATCGGCGCAGACGAAGTAGCAGAGGTTCTGGCGTGAGCCACCAGCCGAACAACGGCGTAACCCTCAACGGCACGCTCCTGCCGGACAACGTGGTACCCAACCGCACCGACCCGGCGAACACCGCCTCCAACGGCCCCGCCGCGCTCAATGAGCAGACCCTCGGCGACTACCGAAGCGAACGCAGCATCACCCGTGACCGTGCCGAAGAGGTGCGCCCCTACGACCTGGTGATTCTCTCCTCCTTCGGTGGCCCCGAGGGGCAGGAGGACGTCATCCCGTTCCTGCGCAACGTGACCGCTGGCCGCGGCATCCCGGATGAGCGCCTCGAAGAGGTCGCCACCCACTACCGCGCCAACGGCGGCATCTCGCCGATTAACGAGCAGAACCGTGCCCTGCTCGCCGCGCTGCAGCAGGCGCTCGCCGAGCGCGGCCCGCGCATCCCGATCACCTGGGCGAACCGCAACTGGAAGCCCTACGTGAAGGACGTGCTCGCCGAAGCCTACGAGAACGGCCACCGCAACGTGCTCGTGTTGGCGACCAGCGCCTACCCGGGCTACTCGAGCTGCCGCCAGTACCGTGAAGACTACGGTATGGCGATTGAACAGCTCGGCCTGGAAGGTCGCGTGCACGTGGGTAAGATCCGTCAGTTCTTTGATGTGCCCGGCTTCTCCCGCGCTTTCGCTGACGGGCTGAAGGACGGCCTTGCAACGGTTCGTGAACAGCTTGCCGCACGCGATAGCGGTTCGCTGAACCCGCGCCTGCGCATCATGTTCTGCACCCACTCGGTGCCGACCTCCGCTGCGAACGAGGCAGGTCCGCGCGGCGTGAACTACGAGGGCGGCTCCGCCTACGTGGAGAAGCACCTGCAGGTCGCTCGCGCCGTGCTTTCGCTGGTTCGCGATGAGGCCCCGCAGCTTCTGCAGAACGTCGAATGGGAGCTGGTGTACCAGTCCCGTTCCGGCCCGCCGTCCATGCCGTGGCTGGAACCGGACGTCAACGACGCCCTGGAGGCGCTGCCCACCCCCGCCAACCCGGCGGAGGACGGCGAAGCCCCCGTGGAAGGCGTCGTGCTGGTGCCCCTCGGCTTCGTCTCCGACCACATGGAAGTCAAGTGGGATCTGGACACCGAGGCGCTGGACACCTGCGAACGCCTGGGCATGGTTGCCGTGCGCACCCCCACCCCCGGCACGCATCCGGCGTACGTGGAGTCGCTGCGCCGCCTCATTGAGGAGCGTGTGGAGAACGGCGTTTCAGCCGACCTGCGCCCCGAAAGTGAGAGCGTCCTCGCCCCGAGCGCGAGCGGTCAGTACGGCTGGTTCGACGAGTGCGAACCGGGCTGTTGCAAGCCCGGTCGTGGCGCGCCGAAGCCGGTCATCGCCGAGTACACAGCCGGTGCTACCGGCGCTGAGGACAGTGCTTCTGCGACCAGCGCTTCTGAGAACGCACCCGCCAGCCGCTCCGGCGGATGCGGCTCCGGCGGATGCTGCTCCCACTAACACCACCCCTGTAGCTCCGGCTCGCCCCAACACCCCCCCTGACCGGGGCGTGCGGGCGGGTCGGAGCGCACGTGCCTACAGGCTACCCCCCCCAGAATTTAGACAAACACACAGCGTCGCAAACACACAGCCTCTGGGGGAAACGCACACGCCTACGGGCTATCACACACATCACCGAAAAGGAGAGATATGAGCCATCACGAGTACATCTTGGGCACCCGCGGGTCTGCTCTCGCCCTGACCCAAAGCCGTATTGCCGCTGAAACCGTCACCTCCCTCTACACCGAACACCAGGCACACCACGGCGCCGCAGATGCCGAGGTCGTGGACTTCACCCTGCGCACCGTCAAAACCGAAGGCGACGTGCTCACCGGACCCCTGGCAACCCTCGGCGGCACCGGCGTATTCGCTGCGGCACTGCGCCAGCGTCTGCTCGACGGCGAGAACGCCTCCGAAGAAAACCGCGTGGACATGGCAGTGCACTCCCTCAAGGACCTGCCCTCCGCGCCCTGCCCCGGCCTGGTGGTCGCCGCAACCCTCAAGCGTGAAGACCCCCGCGACGCCCTTGTGGCACGCGACGGCCTGACCGTCGACACCCTGCCCGAAGGCTCCCGCGTGGGTACCGGCTCGCCCCGCCGTGCCGCCCAGCTGCGCGCACTGCGCCCCGACCTTGAAATCGTGGACATTCGCGGTAACGTGGGCACCCGCATCGGCCGCGTGAAGGGCCTGGAAGAGCACGCCGGCAAGCAGGTCGTACTCCGCCAGAACACCGAAACTTCCGAACGCGCCGACCACGGTGTAGGCACCGAACGCAGCGGCGACTGCGACGCCGTGGTGCTCGCCGTCTCCGGCCTCAAGCGCTTGGGCAAGGAAGAACTCATCACCGAGTACCTTGACCCAACTCGCATGCTGCCCGCCCCCGGTCAGGGTGCGCTCGCCCTGGAAGTGCGCGAAAGCGAATTCGAGAACCCGGACCCCGCCGTACTCGCCGACCCCGAGGTGGCGCGCCCGGTGCGTGCCCTCGGCCGTGCCCTGCTCGCCGCAAACCACCACGAAACCCGCCTCGCCGTCAGCGCCGAACGTGCCCTGCTACGCCGCCTCGAAGCCGGATGCGCCGCGCCCATCGGCGCGTACGCGCACGTGGTTGAAGGCGACCTGGTGCTTAACGTTGTGGTGGCGTCCCCGGACGGCACCGACATGCTGCGCCACACCTCGGCAACCGCCGAACTGGACGTGCCCGGCGCCGAACGCCTGGGCGTGCGCGTGGCAGAAGACCTGCTGCAGATGGGTGCCGCCGCCCTGGCCGGATTGGACCTGAAGTAGGCGCCATGTCTGCCGCTAGTCCGCAAGCTCACCATGGCTCTGAATCCCCGCGCACGGTTCTGCTGACCCGCTCCGCCACCCAGGGTGCCGCCTTCGCGCGCGCCCTCACCGAAGAATGCGCACAGAACGGGTTGGGGGAGCCCCGGGTACTCTTCGCCCCCCTACAGCAGGCCCGCACCGTCGAGCCGGGCGAAGAACACGCCGCCGCGCTGGCGGCGCTCGCCTCCGGTCACTATGCGTGGGTGAGCTTCACGAGCGCCAACACGGTTCGCGCCTGCGCCGAGCTGTGGGGTGCGGAGTTTGCCCGCGCCTGCGCGAGCGGGGGAGTGCGCATCGCCTGCGTGGGTACGGCAACCGCCCGCGCCGTGCACACCCAGCTGGGGCTGAACACGGATTTTCAGCCGCAGGTGCAGAGCGCCGCCGGTATGCTCGCGGAGTTTGAAAAGCCTGCAACCGAGCCCGCCGCCGTGCTGGTTCTGGAAGGCTCCAACGCCCGACCGACCCTGCGCGAAGGCCTCAAAAACCTGGGCTGGGACAGCCACCGCTGCGTGCTCTACGACATGGTGCCCGCCGAGCAGGTAGCACCCGGCGAGCTGAGCCTCAGTGCCGCCCGCGCGCTCGTACAGGGGAATGCCGCAGATGCCCCCGCCCCGGAAACCCCAGCGCTGGATGTGCTGGTGGTGACCGCCCCCTCCCGCCTGCACGCCCTACTCGACGGCACCCCCGCGCTATCGCCTGAATCTGTGCCGCCGGTGGTGGCAATTGGGGCGAGTACCGCCTCCGCATGCCGCGCCCTGAACCTGCGCTACGTGCAGGCCGATTCGCCGTCACCGCAGGATTTGGCGCGCGCCGCTGTATCCCTCATGTAGGCGCATCCCTCATCTACTAAGACCACATATTTTTATCGAGTTTTCAGGAGAGATCATGAACCTCACCCGCCGCCCGCGCCGCCTGCGCACCACCGCAGCCATGCGCTCCCTCGTCGCCGAGACCACCCTGCGCCCCTCGCAGCTGATTCAGGTGTTCTTCGTGCGTGACGGCATCACTGAGCCGCAGCCGATTCGTTCCATGCCGGGCCAGTACCAGCACACCCTGGAGAGCATCATCCCCGCCGTGCGTGAGGCGTACGAGGCGGGCATCCGCTGCATTGACCTGTTCGGTATTCCCCGCGACGAGGATAAGGACGAGATCGGTTCGACCGCGTGGGATCCGCAGGGCATTCTGAACCGTGCCATTGCGGTGTGCCGTGAGGAGTTCGGCGACGACCTGGTGGTTATGGCTGACACCTGCCTGGATGAGTTCACGAGCCACGGCCACTGCGGCGTGCTGGTCGATGACGGCCACGGCACCCTCGTGGTGGATAATGACGAGACTGTGGAGCTGTACTGCAAGATGGCGGTTTCGCAGGCCCGCGCGGGTGCGCACACGGTGTCCCCGTCGGGCATGATGGACGGCCAGATTGCGGCGATGCGCGCCGCCCTGGACGAAGCAGGCTTCGAAGACGTGTCGATTCTGGCGTACTCGGCGAAGTACGCTTCGGCGTTCTTCGGCCCGTTCCGTGACGCTGTGGAGTCGACCTTCAAGGGTGACCGCAAGACGTATCAGCAGGATCCGGCGAACCGCCGCGAGTCGCTGCTGGAGGTGCGCGCCGACCTGGAGGAGGGCGCGGATATGGTGATGGTGAAGCCCGCCGGCAGCTACCTGGATATTGTGCGCGAGGTGGCGGAATTTTCGCCGGTGCCGGTGGCGGCGTATCAGGTGTCGGGTGAGTACGCGATGATTGAGGCGGCTGCCGCGAACGGCTGGATTGACCGTAAGGCCGTAGTGTTGGAGTCGCTGCGTTCGATTCACCGTGCCGGTGCGGACGTCATCCTGACCTATTACGGTACGGAGGCGGCGGGCTGGCTCCGCGAGCTGGACGCCTAAATCCCTCCCTCTTTGGATGCCGGGAAGCCACATGTGTTTCGAAAAGCCACGTTTTTGGTGGCTTCTCGAAACACATGTGGCTTTTCGCCGTTTATGATTGTTCTTCCGGTTCTTCACTGACGGGCTTGTACCCGAGGGAGGTGCACACGATGTTGCCGTTGGTGAAGTATTCCGCGAGCTTCTCCCGGTCGGCGGGGGAGCGCAGGTCCGCCCAGCGTTCCTGCTCCAGGTAGAAAGCCACCTGGGAGGTGAGGCAGACGACGCGCTCATCGTGCACCGCCACAATATGCCTGCGCAGCCACGGCATGCGCTTGGCAAGGTTCGGCGGAATGAAAGACGGCACCTTGATTTCTATCTGCCATTGTGACGGCTCGTAGAAGGTCGGCTTGATCTGTTCGGGGTTCTTCGGGAAGACGCAGAACTCTTCAATATCGGGGTAACGGTACTTCTTCGCCGGGAGGAAGAGCCGCCCGATGTAGAACGAATCGGGGTTGAACAGCAGGTACCGCCTCATATAAACCCACCGAGTTACTGCAGTTACGGTGGTAACAATTGCCAGCGTTATGGAAGCTCCACCAATGGGCATTGGCTGAACACCTAGAACTGTCCAACCGACAAGCGAATAGAAGAAGACGATGAGAGCCACAACCAACACAAAGTGGGTTTCAACGTAGAAATCATTCTTTGCCCGAACCGGTTTAGCTTGAGGATGAGCCCCATTCGGCACAGCAAAAAGGTTGAGACGCATCAATGCTGCGCTATAGATTTGAGGCAACCCGGCTGTCATGTCATCCGTATCGATGCTTCGGGCTTTGCGCCAGGTGCGGCGACCTGAACGTGCACCCACGAACACCATGTAGAACGGCAACAGCAGAGCCGGTAGCAGAATGCCATTATGGGCAATATCTGTGTACAGACGAAAGATGGACCGTGCGACAAGGCATGCCCACACATACATGAGCACGTGGAACCAAGCCTCAATCGAGGAGATACCGTATACGCTATCGATTTCTTTGCGGGCACGGGTGAGGTTAGAGCGCAGTTTATGTTTTGGTAGCGGGTTACCCTCCAGGGAGCGGCGTTCGGCATACCTCATTGCATTGTTGATGGGGGAGCCGTAACGGGCGATGTAGAGCTCCTTCGCCTTTTCCCTGCTGATAGTTGCCGGATGGGTGATAGCGGGTACTATGCATAACCCTATGTAAACGATAAAGGCGATGAGCCATATGTAGCGCAACGGCTCTAGGGGTATCCCAAAAGCGCTTAGCTCCATGAATTGTCCTCTCTACGGGTATCGGTGATGGTGTGTCTACGGTGCTGAGAAGCCACATGTGTTTCGAAAAGCAACATAAAACGTGGCTTCTCGAAACACATGTGGCTTCTCGCGGTATGTAGGCTACAGGTTTACTTGTACTGCGCCTTCTGGAAGGACGCGCGGCGTGCCGCCTCCTCCGCATGCTTACCGGCAGGCTTGTACCCCATGGTCGTGCAGATCACGCGGCCGTCCACGAAGTACTTCGCCAACATTTCACGGTCCGCCGGCGAATCCAGCTGCGCCCAGCGTCCCTGCTCAATATTGAACGCAATCTGCGCCACCAAACAATCAATCTGGTGCTCATTCAGCGAATAGTCGTGCTTGCGGCCGCCGGGGAGCAGAATCTCCAGCGTCCACTGGCTCGCGTCCTTCGGGTTCAGCTTGATAGCGTCCGGGTTCTTCGGGTACACACGGAATGCGCGAACCTCAGAGTAGGGGCGGGACTTCGCCGGAAGGAGCAGACGCCCAGCCTGGAACGAATCCGGGTTGTACAGCACGTAATCGCGGCTACGCATCAGCAATATGATAATCAGCAGAACGCCCGCCGCCAGCAAGAACCAGGATGCGTGACCGATATAGATCGCTTCCCAATCCTCGTCAATGCTCCAGCCCGCCAACGAAACCAGGAAGACCGAGGCGAGCAGGAACGCAATACCGCCGAGGATCCAGTAGGCGGTGCGGTCGTCACGGATCGGCTCTACACCCGGCACCGTGCCGCGCACACGGAACGGTGCGCTCAGCTTACCCAGCGTCGCCGAGTAGATGCGCGGCATGCCCAGCACACGGTCGTCCTTGCTGTATCCGCGAACTGCACGCCACTGACGGCGGCCAATACGCGCACCCAGGTACACCATGAGGAACGGCAGAATCAGCGCCGGTAGTACAACACCGTCGTACACGATATCCCAGTACAGGGTGAAGATAGAGACCGCCACAATCCAGCCCCACAGGTACATGACCACGTGGAACCAGCCGCTAAACACGCCGGCGCCCTCAATAGAATCCAGCTTCTTCTTCGCCTTCTTCGTGGCGCTACCCTTGCGGGAGGAGCTCAGCGGCGCACCCATCGCGGTGCGTTCCGCGGTGGCGCGGCGCGCCTCATCAACGGGCGAGCCGGACACCTCAAGGTACAGTTCGGCTGCCTTCTCCTTCTTGATGGGCACCGGGTAGGCGATATCCACCAGCAGGCACAAGCCCAGGTACACCATGAAGGCGATCAGCCACACGTCGCGTAGCTGCTCCATAGGCAGTCCCAGAGCGCTCAGATCCATGAGCGGCTCACCTCCTTACGTCTCTCAAACTCCTACGCGGATGCGGCAGCAGCTGCGGCAGCCGGAAGAGCCGAGATGATACGGTCCATCGCCTCATCGTCGTGGGCGGCAGAAACGAACCACGCCTCGAACGCGCTCGGCGGCAGGTACACTCCGGATTCGAGCATGGAGTGGAAGAACGCGTTGTAACGGCTGGTTGCCGACGCCTTGATGTCGGCGTAGTTGTGCACGCCCTCCTGAGAGGTGCCAAACGCGACCGAGAAGAGGTTACCGGCGTTCTGGATGGAGTGGTCCACACCGGCGGCGTTGAACGCCTCGGTCAGAGCCTGCTGCAGCTGGGCGCTGCGGGCATCCAGGTGCGCGTAAACGGCGGCATCAGCCAGGGTCAGGGTCGTAATACCCGCCGCGACGGACAGCGGGTTACCGGAGAGGGTACCCGCCTGGTAGACGGGGCCGACCGGCGCCAGGTGCTCCATGACCTCACGCTTACCAGCCAGCGCCGCGATGGGCATACCGCCACCAATGACCTTGCCGAACGTGAAAATATCGGGAACCCAGCCGCCATCCTCGGGGGCCGCGTAACCCCAGTAACCAGCCGAAGACACACGGAAACCGGTCAGCACCTCATCAAAAATGACGAGCGCACCATTCGCGTGAGCAATCTCGTGCAGGCCACGGTTGAAACCGGGCTCGGGGGTCACCACACCCATGTTGCAGGGCGCCGCCTCAGTAATAACCGCGGCAATCTGACCCTCGTGGTTTGCGAACGCCTCACGCACAGCGTCCAGGTCGTTATAGGGCAGAACGATGGTCTCCGCGGCGGTTGCGGCAGTCACGCCAGCAGAACCCGGCAACGCCAGGGTAGCCACACCCGAACCAGCCTCGGAAAGCAGCGCATCCACGTGACCGTGGTAGCAGCCCGCGAACTTAATAATCTTGTCGCGACCGGTCACACCGCGCGCCAGACGAATCGCAGTCATGGTCGCCTCAGTACCGGTCGACACCATACGCACCTGATCAATAGCGCCGGGAATCGCCGCGTTAATACGGTTGACCACCAGCTCAGCCAGCTCAGCCTCCGGCGCGCTCGCCGCACCAAAGGACAGGCCGCGCTCAGCCGCCTGCTGAACCGCCTCAACAACCTGAGGATGCGCATGACCCAGAATCGACGGGCCCCACGAGCAGACCAGGTCAACGTACTCGTTGCCGTCCGCATCGTACAGGTACGCGCCCTTAGCCTTCGCGGCAAACGCGGGGGTGCCGCCCACAGAATTGAAAGCACGCACCGGGGAATTCACGCCGCCGGGAATCACCGCGCGAGAACGCTCAAACAGCTTCTCGCTGGCTTCGTGGTGCAGCGGGTGGGTAGAGGAAGGAGTCATCGTATCGGTGCCTTTCAACAGAGACGGCGAACTAAAGAATTACAAGGGACGATGCGCACCAGGCAACGGAGCCCGCACGCCACTAGCGTCCCGTACCTAACCATCATAGGCGCTACAGATGAACCGCAGGTGACAAGCACCTGAACGTACCGAAAGGTGACGATAAAACACAACAGACAAGTTAGGGAACAGAGAGGACGCGCAACGCGCTAACGCAGGTGCCGGTCGGTATCCAGGCGGTTCAGAACCTGGGTGTCCTGATCGAACAGCCAGTTCTTGTCGAAGATTAGACGCACGAAGGCCAGGCCCATACCCAACGCCATGAAAATCAGCAGGGACTGCACGAAACCGCTTGCCGCCGAGTACATGTCACCGCTAGCAAAATGCGACATCGAACGGTAGAACGGAACACCCGGAACCATCGTCACCACCGCCGGAACCGACAGGGAAATACGGGTGTACTTGCGCTGATGCAGCGGCGCCACAATCTCAGCCAAAATACCCACACCAAACACGGCAATCGTCGCCGCCATATGCGCGGGCATACCAGCCTCAACCATGTGAATACGGATGGGGTTCGCCACCGCAGCAATCACGCCACCCCACACGCACGCCACTGGGGAAGCGGCAAAAAGCATCGCGAAGCCAGCCGCCGCAACACCCGAGGAAAGCACCTGCAACACCAAATACAGGGTCGGATCCAGGTTAAGAGGCGCAGGAGCCGCCAACGGCAGGTGGAAGAGCGAACCCAAAACCCACACCGCAAACGACGCACTCAGCAACAACAAACCCACATAGGTTAGACGCGAAATACCCGCCAAAAAGTCCATGCGGGAAATATCGAGCATGCCCGTCACCATGGGGAAACCGGGCACCAAGAACAGTACCGACGAAATAAAACCAATCATATGGTTCGGGCTAATCCAACCCGCCGCGACCAGCACATTAACAAGCGCAATGTACAGGCCCGCCGCCAGGAAGCCGCACGCCATCCACGTTGCCAAATGGCTCACCCCGCGCTTGAGCAGAGTCGAACGCAAAAACTGGCCGGCACCCGCCGCGAAGAACACCACCGTGCACTCCACCAGACCGCCACGGTTCAAGAACGCGAACCCGGCACACGCTACCGCCGACGCCAGCGCCAACATCCAGCGGGTGTACAGAGGCTTCGCCGAATCAATAAGGTCAAGCTCAGCATTCGCCTCCGCCGGAGTAATCTTTTCGGGAAGCTCAGAAATGAACTTACCCAACTGATCCAGCTTATGAGCGTTAATGCCCATCGTGCGCTGCTCAGCGACCTCGGTACGGAAATTACCCTCCGTGTACGAAGAGGTCGAAATCTCGGTGAAGGTCACCTGCGCGTGATGCTCCTTCAACCCCACAGCCTTTGCCAAACGCGCCATCGACGCCTTAATACGGTACGCGCTCGCACCCGACTTCATCAGGATGCGGCCCAGGCGGAGCACCACCTGAGACTGCGCCACCAAATGCTCATGCGCCAGACGGGTAGACCCCAGATAGATACTGCGCGTATTAGTGTCAGGGTACGGCTCGGTAGTGCGGGGCTGATCATCCATGAGAGGCCTTCCGGGTCGTGCTATTCACGTGCTATTCGTGTAGGTGCGGTTACCTTCTAGCATAGGGGAGAAGCCCAAGCGGGGATAGTGTCAGCCCGTCAGCAAAGGAGAAGTAATTGGGGCGCTACCTAGGTTTTTAGCGGCGCAGGTTTAGCGGCGCACCGGCCAGCGGCCGTCAATGACCTCAGATTCCTTACCCGGCTGCGTACGCAACCACGCCTGGAAGCTCGCCGCCTGCTCCGCCGCCCACTGAATCTGCTGCTCGTGCAGCTGGCGCGCATCCACGTTGAGAACCTCGGGGAACTGCTCGGTGAGCTTCACCAGCAGACGCTCCGCCGCCAGGGCATCATCAGCGGAGGTGTGCGCATTCTCCAGGGAGACACCGTACTCGGCGGCAAGGACCTCAAGGGTGCGCTTGCCGCGCTTACGCGGAATCACGTGCTTATGCAGAACATACGGGTCGAGCACCACACCCGGCGGCAGCTCACCGTTGGCAATATTGTGGCGTAGCATCTCGTGGTGCAGTACCGAAAAATCGTAGGCGGCGTTGAATGCAATAATCGGCACGCCGTCAAGGTTCAGCGCACCAATCGCTCCGGCAAGCTCCCACACGACCTCGCGGGCGGGACGGCCGTGCTCACGCGCGTACTCGGTCGTAATACCGTGCACGGCGGCGGCACCGGCGGGGATCTCAACGCCGGGGTCGGCCAGCCACTCGCCACGGCGCACCACATTACCCTGAGGGTCCAGCAGGATCAGGGAAGCAGTCACGATGCGGGCGGTGGTGACGTCCACACCGGTGGTTTCAAGGTCAAAAGTGGCGCGCAGGCCGTTCATCCAGGTCATGCTATAAGACTAACCCAGCGGCGGTGCGGGCGCGCGCCCGGTTGTCACGCGGCTGTGGATAAACCCTCGGCGGGGCGGCATATTAAGTCACCGAGGCGGCACATAAGCAGCTGACGAGCCCACATGACCACCCACAAGGTACAACCGCGCTACAGCCGATAGACTGAAACCATGACAACCCAACTTCTCACCGGCATCCCCGGAACCGGTAAAACCCATCACCTCACCGAACGCGCCCTGCGCTACCTCGCCGACGGGAACGACCCCGCCCGGCTGCTCATCCTCGCACCCACCCGCACCGCTGCGACCCGCATGCGAGACACCATCGCCGCCTCCAGCGACCGCAGCCTCTCCGTAGCACCCACCCGCGCCTGGGCAGCATACGCCTTCGACCTGCTCAAACGAGCCCAAACCCGGGGGCTGCTCAGCGGCGTAGAAGGCAACCTCAAACTCCTCTCCGGCCCCGAACAAGACGTCATCATCGGCGAACTACTCGCCAACCACGCCGAAGGCATCGCACCCGGCCCCGCCTGGCCCGACGTACTCCGCGACGCCCTCGCAACCCGCGGATTCCGCCACGAAATCCGCGACTTCTTCGACCGCATGGCAGAATACGACCTCACCGCCGAAGACGTACACGCCCTCGCCACCGAACACAACCAGCCCGCCTGGCACGCCCTCGCCCAACTGCACACCGAATACCGTGCCGTGCGAGCCCTCCGCGCCAAAAACGCCTACGACCCGGCAGTACTCATCAACGACGCCTGCCGGCTACTGCTGCGTGCCCCCGAATTTCTCGCCGAAGAACGCCGCCGCTACGACCTGATCCTCATCGACGACGTGCAGGAACTCAGCCCCTCCATCTACCGGCTACTGCGCCTCATCGCCGCCGAAGTCGCCCCCGCAGACGCCGCGCACCTGACCGAAACCCACCCCGACCTCTTCGCTGAAGGCCCTCGGGTTGTCATGACCTACAGCGATGAAGCCGTCGTCCAGGGCTTCCGAGGCGCCCGCCCCGACCTCGTCACCACCCTGCAGGCAAGCTTCCCGAGCATGCGCACCCGCACGCTCACCACCTCGTACCGCCTGCCCGCGCTCATGATGCCGCTCGTGGCGGACATTCGCCGCCGCTTGCCGCGCTACACCCGGTTCGTGCCGCTCACCGCCGAACAGGCAGGGGAGAAGAACAGCGCGCAGGAGGGGGTAAAGAACGGTGCGCCCGCAACCTTCGGACGCATCAACACCACCCCCGCCGATGAAGCCCTCACCTGGGGCGCCGCCGACGAACCGCTGCTGCACCTGGGTGCCGACGGCAAAATCCTCGACCCCGCGCACTACCGCACCGCACCCGCTGGCGTGTATAAGTATGCGCTTTCCAGCTCTCAGGACGAGGCGAACCTCATCGCCCAAATGCTGCTCGAAGAACGCATCTACGGCAACCACCCCTACCGCGAGTCCGCCATCATCGTGCGTAGCAGCGCGGACGTGGCGCGCATCCGCCGCGTGCTCTCCTCGAACGGTATTCCCTCGCGTACCTCCGCGGCGCTCGTGCCGGTGCGCGACGAGCCCGCCGTACGCCCCTTCCTCGACGCGCTCAGCCTGCTCGTCTACGCACGCAAGCGCGGCGAGAAGGCGCTGAACCCCGCCGTGCATATGCTCGCCGCAGAAGGTGCAGAAGGTACGGAGGCAGCGGAGCGTGGCGGCTACGAAACCCTCAGCGCCACCGAAGCTGAAGAGCTCATGCGCCGAAGCCTCGACGACGTCATCGCCGAAGAAAGCCGCGCCAACCCCCTCGGCGGCGCGCAGAGCGCCATCACCCTGCTCACCTCCCGGCTCGGCGGCGCATCCAGCATGGACGTGCGACGACTCCGCCAGCAGCTACGATCCATCGAACTGCAAAGCGGTGGACACCGACCCAGCGACGACCTGCTCCTCGGCGCCCTGCTACACCCCGAAACCCTCCCCGAAGAGGGCGTAGGACGCGCCGTGCACCGTATCGCAGCCGTGCTCTCCGCCGGACGTAAAGCACTCGCCCGCCCCGAATCCACCAGCACCGAAGTGCTCTGGGCGCTCTGGGAAGCCAGCGGCCTCGAAAAGACCTGGGTCGCCCAGTCGCGCGGCGCAGGCCCCGATGCCGACGCGGCCCACCGCAACCTCGACGCCATGATCGGCCTCTTTGAAGCCGCCGACCGATTCGACGAGCAGATGCACGGCGCCGGTGCTGAGCAGTTCCTCGACTTCATCGACGCGCAGGACCTGCCCATGGACACCCTCGCCGCCCGCGGCGTACGCCAAGACGCGGTCGAGATTCTCACCCCCGCGCTCGCCGCAGGTCAGTCCTGGCGCACCGTATATGTATGCGGTCTGCAGGAAGGAACCTGGCCCAACACCACCGTGCGAGGCTCCCTGCTGAGCACCGGCGACCTTACGGACCTGTGCGATGCACGCCTCCGCCAGCGCGCCCAGCAGGCAGAACAACATGCGGGGGAGAGCGAGCAGCCTGTGCCGCCCGCCCGCATCCGCAGCTACCCCGAACGCGTGCGCGACACCCGCCACGACGAGCTGCGCATGTTCGCCGTCGCCGCCACCCGAGCCAGCACCCGCCTCGTGCTCACCGCCGTACGCAATGACGATCAGGCACCCGGCGAGTTCTTCGACTTCGTGCTACCCACCGACGCGGTTGGCGAATCCACGGACGTGCCCATCACCCGCGTGCGCCGCCCCGCCACCCTGCGTTCCCTCGTGGCGGAGCTTCGCCGCACCCTCGTTGAGGAATCGATGAACGCGATGCGTGCCGAAGACGCCCAGCAGGAGGACACACAGCAGAACGGCGCGCCAATGCACAACGCGCCGGAAGAGGCGCCCACCCCGGAGGCTTCCGCGTACCGACTCGATGCCGCCTCCCGCACTCTGGCGCGTCTGGCGAACGCCCAGGCACCCGGCGCCGCACCCGACGAGTGGTGGGGTCTGCTACCGCTTTCTAGCACGGAGCTGCTCTTTGCCCACCGCCCGGCAGACCACGCTGAGCTGGACGAAAACCATGGCGAAGACGGCGAAGAACAGGCTGAAAACCCCGGCCGCCGCACGATTACGCTTTCGCCCTCGCGCCTGGAAACCATCCACAGCTCCCCGCTGGACTGGCTGGTTTCCGCCGCCCGCGCGGAAGCCCAAACCGACCTGTCCCGCTCGCTCGGAACGCTCGTTCACGCCATCGCCGAGGAGTACCCGACCGGCACCCTCGAAGAGCTCCAAACCGCCCTCGACGAGCGCATTAGCTCCCTCGGCGTGCCCGCCCGCAAGGACGATGAGACCGATGAAGAGTACCGCGAGCGCGTGCCCTGGGAATCCTACGCCCTCTACGAGCGCGCCAAGCGCATGATTCTGCGCCTGAGCTACTACTACCGTCAGCACATGGGCGACGCCGGCTGGCAGAACCTCGGTGTTGAAGGCTCCTTCGCGGTGCGTGTGCCCGTGCCCTTCGACCCCGCCGGTGAGGTTGGCGAGCTGGATGCGCTGCTCACCGGTCGTGTGGACCGCCTCGAGGGTACCGCCCCGGCGGAGGACGGCACCCGCCGCTACGCCATTGTCGATCTGAAAACCGGCAAGTCTAAGCCGACCGGCTCGGAGATGGAGACGCATCCGCAGCTTGCCGCCTACCAGGTTGCGGTGGAGGCTGGCGCGGGTGAGCAGCTGGAGGAGCGTTACCGCGCCGAAGCCGCCGCCCTGGAGGCGGGCGAACCGCTACCGGATGCCCGCCCCCAGGAGCTGGAGTACACCGGCTACACGGGTCATTCCGCAGGCGCGGCGCTGGTGCAGCTGGGCGCCTCGGGCGTGAATGACGAGAGCAAGACTCGTCTGCAGGTTCAGCCGGCTCTGACGGAGCACGATTCGTGGGCGGCTGAGCTGGTGCAGCACGCCGCGGAGCTGATTGCTGGCTCGCAGGTGCAGGCTCGTCACCGTGAGGGCGGCTATGGGTGCCGTCTGCCGGAGATCTGCCCGATCTGTACGCGCGGCCGTCAGGTGACGCAGCCCTAGTAGCCGCGTACCCTACGTTTACTTTCGATATCACTCACCCCGAACCTCCCATGAGAATGATCCATGAGGAAGAGGAATCATGACTGACTCTGGCGCATACGGCGCTACTAACTCCGGTCCTGGCACCGGCGCGGTTTCCGGCATGCTCACCCCCGCCCAGTGGTGCGAGCACAATAGCTGGCAGCTGCCCAACGGAGTGCTCTTTTCTGCTGAAGCCGCCGCGAACGACCCCGCGCTGAAGCCTGCCGGCTACCGCAGTGCCCTCGACATTGCCGAGATGCTCAACGGCGCCGACGGCAAGAAGCCGACCCCCGAGCAGGTCCGCATGATTGAGGCGGGCCCCGCCCCGACCCTCGTCATTGCGGGCGCTGGTTCGGGTAAGACCGCGACCATGGTTGACCGC
Organism: Rothia sp. HMSC075F09; assembly: GCF_001810515.1. Lineage (NCBI taxonomy): Bacteria > Bacillati > Actinomycetota > Actinomycetes > Micrococcales > Micrococcaceae > Rothia > Rothia sp. HMSC075F09. Next base: position 17,229 of record NZ_KV801792.1, on the reverse strand, counting down.
GTGATTTGGCTGGTTGATAACGGTTTTGTGCGCCCTGAAGAGGTGCTTGGCGTGACCTTTACCCGCAAGGCGGCAACCGAGTTGCGCAGCCGTATGCGCGCCGGTCTGAACACGTTGCGCCGTAGCCGCCGCGTCGCCCCGAGCGATGAGGAGCTGCGCGAGGGCATCGCTGACCCGACCGTGCTCACCTACCACTCTTACGCGAATAACCTCGTCAAGGAGTACGGTCTGCGCCTGGGCGTGGAGCAGGACGCGCAGATGCTCGGTGATGCGCAGAAGTGGCAGCTTGCCGCGCAGATTGTGCAGTACTGGGAGGGGGAGCTTCCTCTCGATAAGGACGGCGTGCCGGTGTCTGCGGCGACCATGATTAACCAGATGCTGCAGCTTTCTGACGAGTGCGCGGAGCACCTGGTGGAGCCGCAACAGGTTATTGACTTCTGCACCGAGCAGTTGGCGGCGTACGCGGCGGTGCCCGAGCCTCGCCGTGAGACGAAGACTGAGAAGGACATTCTGAAGGTTCAGCGTCTGCTGCGGAACCGCCGAGTGTACGCGCGCATGGCGATGAGCTACGCCCGCGTGAAGGCGCGCATGCAGGTGCTGGATTTTGGTGACCTGATGCGTTTTGCCGCCCGTATTGCGGAGGCTGACTCGGCGATCCGTGAGGGTGAGCGTGCCCGTTTCAAGGTGGTTCTGCTGGACGAGTTCCAGGACACTTCGCACGCGCAGATGAGCTTGTTCTCCTCGATTTATGGTGCCGATGAGGCGGCGGGTATTCCGGCGCATCCGGTGATGGCTGTGGGTGACCCGAAGCAGTCGATTTACGGTTTCCGTGGTGCTTCGGACGGCCAGATGTTCAGCTTCTACCGTCATTTCCCGACTAAGCATGTGCAGCCGCTGTTCCTGTCCATTGCGTGGCGTAACGACATTTCGGTGCTGAACGCGGCGAACCACGTGGCGGAAAAGCTGAAGGAAGTTCCCGAGTGGGTGCGTGCCGCCGACGGCGATATTACCGCCGCTCAGGTTCCTGACCTGCGCCCGCGCTGCGCCCTGGTGGGGGAGCCTGGCTCGCCCGCTTTTGAGCAGGCTGCCGCGGGCATGGTGGGGCGCGTCGATTTGACGTACCACGACTCTGACCGCGAGGAGGCCGTGGCGATTGCCGAGCGTATTGCGGCGATGCGTGCGCAGGCGGTGCGCGAGTATGAGCGCGCCTACGCGGCGCATCGTTCCGGTGATGGTTCGGTGCGTCCGCGTCTGAAGATGCCCGAGATTGCGGTGTTGGCGCGTGTGCACGGTCAGCTGGACCCGATTCGTGTGGAGTGCGAGCGCCTGGGTATTCCGGTGCAGCAAGTGGGTTTGGGCGGTTTGCTTTCCCAACCGGAGGTTGTGGATTTGGTGTCGGCGTTACGTGTGCTGGCTGATCCGAACCGTTCGGATGCCCTGGCGCGTCTGCTGACGGGTGCGCGTTGGCGTTTGGGTGCGGCGGATATGTTGGCGCTGGGTGATTGGGCTCAGTCGCTGGTGCGTGAGCGTGAGCGTGCCCTGCGTGAGCAGATGGCGTTGCGTATGCTCGCCGAGGCGGAAGACGCTGACGACGCAGCTGCTATCAACCTGCAGACGGAGCACCTGCGTGCCGCCCAGGAGCGCCTGGACGAAACCCTCAAGGGCGCGGTGGAGGATTCTTCCGGCTACGCCTCCCTCATTGAGGCGGTGGAGAACCTGCCGCAGGACGGCGCGGACGGCGAGCCTCTCTACGGTGAGCAGTACCGCGGCCGCCGTTTCTCCCCGGCAGCGCTGGAGCGTCTGCGTGCTTTCGCCGAGCAGATGCGCGTGCTGCGTGCCGGTTTGAGTGAGGATTTGGGCACGCTTCTGTACGAGATTGAGCGGACCATGCTGCTGGATATTGAGCTGGCGGTCCGCCCGGGTACCGACCCGCTGGGTTCGCGCGCGAACCTGGACGCTTTCCACGAGGTGGCCGCCGCCTACGGCATGTCGGCGCCGCGTATTAACGCGATGATTTACGCCGGCTCTGACGGCGTGAGCGCGGAGGAGGGCGACCCGGGTGCGCGCCGCTTCCTGCTGTCTTCGGGCGGCGTGAGCTACATGATGGGCTTCCTCGCGTGGCTTGAACGTGCCGATGACGAGGAGAAGGGCCTGGCGCTGGGCGCCGTCGAACCTGACCCGAACGCGGTGCAGCTGATGACCATGCACGCGGCGAAGGGCCTGGAGTGGGATCACGTGCTTCTGCCGGGCCTGTGCGGTAGTGCGACCGGCGGGCAGACCCCGAACCTGTGGCAGATGTCGGCTAATGCGGCTCTGCCCTGGCCGCTGCGTGGCGACCGCGAGTACCTTCCGTCGATTCTTGAGACCCCGGAGGAGATTACCGCCTTCGAGAAGGCGAAGGACCTGGAAGACTACCTGGCCGAGCACAAGGATGATGCCGCCGAGCATGCCGGCATGGAGGACCGCCGCCTCATGTACGTGGCGATGACCCGTGCCCGTAACCTGCTGGCGTTGAGCGCCTACCGCTGGAAGAGCGCCGCTATGCTCCCCCTGCCGGTGCAGCCCTTCTGGGAGGAGCTGCTGAAGATGCTCTTCAACCCGTTCGTGGGTCTGGATGCGCCCTCTCTGCATTTCGAAGAGACAATGGATACCCCCTGGGCAGCGCCGCAGTTGGTGGGCATGGGCCTGTCGTACACGATGCCGAACCCCGCCGATAAGCGCAAGAAGGTGCACCTGAACCATGTGCGCCGCTGGGCTGAGCAGCTGGCTGAGTCGAAGTACCGCCTGGCGGAGCCGGTGACCCTGGTGCACGGTACGGTCGTGGATCCCTCGAACCTGCCGCCCGCCCCCGATGAGGCGGCGCTGCTGGAAGAGCTGGAACTCTACCCCGTAGACGCTGACGAGCTCACTCCCGTACAGGCGGAGGCGCGCGCGAATGCTCGGGCAACCTACGCCGAGCAGGTGCAACGCTACGCGTGGGCGCTGGTTGAGGCCATGGCTCCTGCCCTCGCGCAGGATTGGCAGCTGGCGGCTCCTTCCGTACGAGCACGCACGGTGGCGGAGAACTGTACCCGCCTGAACCTGCCGGTGCCCGAATGGATTATCGAAGCCACCGAGCGGGAGAAATGGCGTGAGGCGCAACCGCCTCAGCCCGGTTTCTCGCCGACGGTGGCGGCGGCGCTGCCGATTGAGGTGCGCGGCCAGTTCGCCCAGAAGAACTACGAGGACAGGAACCCGAACCTGGGTGCGGTGCTGACCGCCATGTGGCCTTTTGATCCGCTGGAGCGCCCCGTGATTTGGCGTTGGGCTTCTGACGATGCCCTCAATCGGGGCACGGAGGCGGTGCTTCGCCGCGGCCAGCATGAGCAGCTGGAACGTGAGATTGCGATTAACTCCTCGAGCCGTCGCGAGGCGGTGGAGCGTGCCGCCCTGGCGGTGGAGCTCGCTGTCGGCGCGGGGGAGGATGACCTGCACCAGAGCGGGGATGTAGCGGGGGAGAGCGCAAACCACCCTGCACCCGCCGTACTCGCTGTACACGGCGAGTCCGCCATTCCTGAATCCCTGCGCCAGCAGGCGGTGGACTGGGAACGCGAAGCCGACCTGCTACTGCTCATGATGGGCCAGACCGACCCGGTGCTGAGCGAGCAGCTGCCAGGGCACCTGTCCGCATCCACGTTCATTCGCCTAAGCGAGGACCCGCAGGGCACGGTGCATCAGCTGATGCGCCCGGTGCCGCAGCGTCCCTCGCGCGCGGCAACGATTGGTACGGCGGTGCACGCGCTAATTGAGGAGCACTTCGGGGTGGCGCCGAGCGCCGACCCGCTGGAGGCACCCGACGCGGAGGACACGGTGGGCGTTGACCTGCCTGCTTCTGCTGCTGCCTCCGCCTCCGCCGCGCCCGCTGAGCCTGCTGAGCCTGCTGACCAGCAGGAACAGGACGAGTTCACCTTCGAGGACGACTTCGAGGAATCCGAGAGCGAACTGGACGCCTCCGTTCAGCGCCTCTGGGAGCGCTTCGCCAACAGTGAGTGGGGCAGCGACGAGTGGAAGGACCGCATCTGGGCGGTCGAATACCCGGTCGAAACCCACATCGAGGGCGTAAGCCTGCGCGGCCGTATCGACGCGGTGTTCCGCACCGAGGACGAGGGCGGCGAACGCTGGGTGCTGGTGGATTGGAAGAGCGGTTCCCGCCCGAAGATGTCGACCATGCAGTCTCGACGCTTCCAGCTGGGCCTGTACCGCATCGCGTTCTCCCGCATTATGGGCGTGGACCCGGAGCGTATCAGCACCGTGTTCGTGTACCTGGGCGGCAAGGGTGTTGCGGAGGTGTGGGATCACCAGATCCGCGGCGGCCTGCCCTCGGAGGCGCAGCTGGCGAAGGTGATCCGCGAGGCGCGCAAGGGCTAGGTAGCGGATCTCAACAGCGAATCTCCCAGCGCCGGGCGGGCGGCGCTCGCGCGTTAGCTTTGAGCCAATAACCGAATACAGAAAAGCAGCTCACGGAGGCATTGCGCCTCGTGAGCTGCTTTTCTGCGTGGACTTCTGCGGTTAATGGCAGAGAACGCCTCTTCACCCCACTGCATTAGGGTGATGAGGCGTCCTCAGCCGCTGAAGAACTATAGAGGTACTTCGTGCCCTCGCACGCTCCGGGAAAGAATCGCGCCGAACGACTGCCGCTCTCGCGGCCTCACTCGCGCCGCCGGCGCCCCGTGGGGTTTGCGTGCGTCTTTACTCTCAAACACAACCTCGAAAGTAACTCTATAGATTTCTGCCATCGGTGATTGGTTGCGCGGTGCATGAATCCGGCTCGGGTCTGACATGACCGGTCAGGGTCCCGTCCAATCTGTCTCCCCAATTTATCGCTGCCACGATATCAGCGCTGGTCAGTGCGCTATGGGGAGTGTGTCCGCTGGTATTCTCGCGGCACAGCAAAAGTATTCCAGGAGTTTTTGAAAAAATCTACAGGGTAAGTTTTTACCCTAAAATGCACTATTTTGAGCATAGTTCAAGGTGAAGTTGAGACTCTGTGGACTCCCGAGGTCAAAAGTTGGTTCATGTGGGTTTGTGGCGTATTAGCACCCGGGAAATATTGTGAATGGCGCCTTTAGCGCACCTTCAAGTCTCAGCCTTAATCTGAGTCATTCATGCACAAAAATGCAAAACTGGTGCTCAAAAGGTGAGGGGAAACACTTAAAGAAATTTCGGCAAAAAGCCCACTAAAGCCCCTCCACTAGCCCTTATAGGCATCATCCCGTCGGTTTGACAGACAGTCAGGAGAGCAGGTTTCACCGGGCGCGAGTCAGCGGATATACAACCCAGTAGGTACAGTTCAGCCCCGCAGCGCAGTACTGCGGGGCTGAACTGAAAATCTAGCTGAACCGAAAACCTATGCGGTAAGTAGCAACCTAACAGCTACCCGACCCAATACCTACTCGGTGGGGCCGACTAGCGGGCCGACCTCCTCCTGTCCGAGCAGTTCGCCGGAGGCGCGCAGGTCGTCCTGAATGTCCAGGAGCATGGACACCGCGTGGGTTGCGCCGTCGCGGTCGCCAACCTCCACGGTGTGGGTGAGCCACTGGGCGATCGCGAACTCCGCGTAGAAGTTCGCGCGCTGCGCCAGGTAGGCGTCGGGCAGCTGAGGCATCTGCTGGCGGTACACCTCGATTGCCTCGTCGGTGAAGTCGATGTCCTGGCAGGAGTACAGCCAGGCGAAGTCCTGCGCGGGGTCGCCCACGTGCACATCGGACCAGCCGGTGACCTCCACGATGCGCGCCGTCGAGGGCGTGACGTGCAGTACGAGGTTCTCGGCCCCCATGTCACCGTGGACCACGCGCGGGCGGAACTGCCACATGGGTCCGGGGGAGAGCACGGTACGCCAGTGTGCGAGTAGGTCGGCGGGCACCTTGCCGGTTGCGGCGGCACGCTCGAGCTCGGCGTTCTTGCGCAGACGAATCTGCTCCGAAGAGTAGGAGGGCAGATCGGCTTCGTAAATGATGTCTTCGGGCATCACGTGCAGGGTCGCAATGTCCTTGGCGATGATGGACGCCAGGGAGGGGCGGTTCGCCGCAACTTCGCGGCGGCTCAGCTCGGCGAGCTGGTCCACGTCGTAGATGGTGCCGGGGATGTGCGTGTACACGAACACGTTGCCGCCCGCGTAGGGTACGGTGCCGGCGACGGTGGGTACGGCGAAGGGCAGTCGGGCGCGCAGGCCGGGGCTGAACGACTGCAGGATGAGGTGTTCAGCTTCCAGACGCATGCTGGCGTCGGGGCGGCGCGGGGCGCGCACTCGCCAGCGGCGACCGGTGGAATCGGCGATGATTGCCGAGTCGAAGTCGTCGCTGTCTTCGCGGACCGGTTCGGCGCCGACGGGGTAAATCCCGGGCACTCCGGCGGAGACAATGGCTGCTAGCTGAAGGGGAGATAAAGTCACGGGTTAAGGTTACCAAACCAATGTGTGCCGTTTAGTAGTTTTTGGGATCTTTATGCCAAGTGGTGAAGATACTTGTGGATAAGCCTAAACGCTTCCGCCTGCGCTTCTTCCCTCACCTCTATCCGTGCTTCTACTTGCACGCCCCCAGATAGGTAGCGCCTCACGCCCTGAATGAAAGAAGCGACGGCTAAGAAGCCCCGGTGGACTCTGGGAGAATACAATGGAAGACCGGCTATCACCGCCTCGCGCGCCCGCATATCCATATGTCCAGCGCGAGCGCCTGCCGCCTGCCCGTACCGCCCGCCTTACTGATGGAGCATTATGACCGCCACACCTCAGCAGCCTCAGCATATGATCTCCGCAGACGATATTCTTGCCGGGCTTGACCCGGATCAGCGTGCGGTCGCCACCGAGCTGGACGGCCCCATGCGTGTGCTCGCCGGTGCCGGTACCGGTAAGACCCGCGCGATTACGCACCGCATCGCCTACGGTATTGCGATTGGTCGCTACCAGGGCCCGCGCGTGCTTGCCCTGACCTTTACCCTGCGTGCTGCGGAGGAGATGCGTACCCGCCTGCATCAGTTGGGTGCGCACGGCGTGCAGGCGCGTACTTTCCACTCGGCGGCGCTGCGTCAGCTGGTGTATTTCTGGCCGCAGGTGGTGGGCGGTACGTTCCCGTCCATCGTGCAGAACAAAGCCTCGCTCATTACGGAGGCGGCGAACCGTCTGCGCATTAGCACGGATCGTTCCCTGTTGCGTGATTTGGCGTCGCTGATTGAGTGGGCGAAGGTTCAGCTGCTCACCCCGGACACCATCATGCAGCGTTTGAGCGAGAAGCAGCTGCCCTCGGCGATTACCCCGCAGAATATGCAGCGTATTTTCCAGGCGTACGAAGACCTCAAGGATGAGCGTAACCTCATCGACTTTGAGGACGTGCTACTGCTGACCATCGCCATGCTGGAGGAGGACGAGAAGCTCGCCGCGACCGTCCGCAACCAGTACCGCCACTTCGTGGTGGACGAGTACCAGGACGTGTCCCCGCTGCAGCAGCGTCTGCTGGATGTGTGGCTGGGCGGCCGCGACGATATTTGCGTGGTGGGCGACGCCTCCCAGACGATTTACTCTTTTACCGGCGCGACCAGCCGTTACCTGCTGGATTTTCCGCGCCGGCACCGTGGCGCGCACATGGTGAAGTTGACCCGCGACTACCGCTCCCACTCGCAGGTGGTGGAGCTGGCGAACCGTCTGTTGGCGGCGCGTCGTCCGCATCCGGATTCGAGCCCGCATTCGTGGGCGCCGCCGCTGGAGCTGATGTCTCAGCGCGGCCCCGGCGTGGATGTGGAGTGGTTCGGTTACGCGGACGATGAGCAGGAGGCCGCCGGCATTGCCGAGGATATCCGCGACCTGATTGAGAAGGACGGCGTGCCGCCTTCGGAGATTGCGGTGCTGTTCCGCACGAACGCGCAGTCGGCGGCGATTGAGTCTGCGCTGGCTGCCGCCCACATTCCGTACCAGCTGCGCGGCGCGGAGCGCTTCTTCGAACGCCCCGAGGTCAAGCAGGCCATGCTCGCCCTGCGCGGCTCAGCCAAGTCCACCGATGGCACCGAAGACGTCACCCGCTACACCCGCGATGTGCTCGGCGGCCTCGGCTACAAGGAGGAGGGCCCCCTTTCGGGAGGCGCCACTCGCCAGAAGTGGGAGTCCCTCGCCGCCCTGGTGCATATGGTGGATATGATGGCGCAGCACCGCCAAGAGCAGCTTCAGGAGCACCGCGCGAATCCTCGCCCGGGCGTGCCCGAGCCGCTCCCTTTGACCATGCACGAGGTGGTGGCGACCCTGAACCACCGCAGCGAATTCAACGACGCCCCGCAGGTCAACGGCGTAACCCTCGCCTCCCTGCACGCGGCAAAGGGCCTGGAATGGGACGCCGTATTCCTGTGCGGTCTGAACGAGGGCCTCATGCCGATTACTTTCGCGACCACCCCGGATGAGGTGGACGAGGAGCGCCGCCTGCTGTACGTGGGTATTACGCGCGCCCGCAAGTACCTGTGGCTGACCTGGACCATGACCCGCACCGTGGGTGGTCGCGGTCAGCGTAAGCGTTCGCGTTTCCTGGACGATATTGATCCGGCGAAGCGCCGCCGCAGGGCTGAGAGCGCCGGCCCCTCGTATAGCCAGCCCCGCTCGGCACAGGCTCGTTCGACTCAGCCCCGTGCAACACAGGCTCGCCGTTCGTCGAAGGGAAGAGGAGACTATGGCTCAGCGTTTTAAACGTGAGATTCTGCCCGCCACCGAGGATCGACCGCAGATTGAGCTGGTCCGCTCGGCGCGCCGCACCCGCACCATCAGCATGCAGCGTGACGGCGTGGACGAGCACGGCAATCCCGCCTACCGCCTGCTCATTCCGGCTGCGAGTACGAGCGAGGAGATTGATGAGCATATTGCCCGCCTGCTGCCGCGCATTCAGCGTCGTGCCGCGCGCCGTGAGCGTGCCACGCAGCTGACGGTCACGGACGAGTACCTGCGCTCCCGCGCTCTGCACCTGGCGCAGAAGAACCTGCCGGAGCTGGTTGCCGCGGGCAGGCTCGAGAAGCTGTCGATTCGCTGGGTGAGCAACCAGCGTCAGCGCTGGGGTTCGGCAACCTACGCGAACACGCAGATTCGTATCTCATCGGAGCTGCAGGGCGTACCGGAGTACGTGCTGGATTCGGTGATTCACCACGAGCTCTGCCACCTGCTGCAGCCGAACCATTCGGCGGCGTTCCGTGCCCTGGAGTCGCGTTACCCGCAGCTGCTGCGGGCGCAGGCCTACCTGGAGGGGTACGCGCTGGGGCGCTCGCGTGCTGAGGGCGAGCGCGGCGAAAACAGCGCGGACTAAAATCCAGCCAGCTAAAATCCAACCGGCTAACGCGCTTCCCGAAAATCAAAGAATCAAAAACCAAACGAAACACTCGAGCGGGGGTGACTTGTACATTCACAAGCCACCCCCGCTCGAGTGTCAGCTATTTACTTTCGCCGCTCAGCTTTACTTCGCTCAGCGTTACTTGGCTCAGCTCTACTTTTCTTCGGGCGCGTCGCCGAATCCGCCGTCCAGCAGCTTCTGCAGCTCCGAGTCGAAGTCCACGTCGTCCAGGCTGATTTCGTTCATGCGTGCATCGTATGCGGTGAAGTCTTCCAGCTCGGCGGGGGTGGGCAGGGTCTCCGGGGTGTCCCAGAGGCCGTCGCGGGCCTCAATGCCGTGGGAGTTTTCGTACCAGCGCCAGAACTGCTGTGCCTCACGCACCAGGCGCGGGCGCAGTTCCAGGCCGACCAGGTTCTCGAAGACCTGCTCGCTGGGGCCGCCGTCGATGCGGCGGCGCGCCATGATTTCGGTCAGCTGCGGTGCCTTGGGCAGGTTGCGGGTCGCGTCCTCGGTGACGACGGATACCCAGCCTTCGATGAGGGCGAGCAGACCCTCCAGGCGCTGTACCGCCAGTTCCTGGTCTTCGGTGCGCTGGGGGCTGAACATGCCGCCTTCGAATGCTTCCTGTACGGCGTCGGGGTTGCTCATGTCCACCTGGGATGCGGCGTCCTGCATGCGGTTCATGTCCACGCGGATGCCGCGGGCGTAGCGCGCCACGAGCTGGACCAGGTCTTCACGCAGCCAGGGGTTTGCCTTGTGCAGGCGGATCAGCGCGGATTCACGCACGGCAAGGTAGAGCAGGACCTCCTGCGGGGGCACCTCGATGCTGTCGGCGAGCTGCTGGTAGCCGTTGGGCAGCAGCGCGGAGGAGCCGGGCGCGAGGGGGAAACCCACGTCGGTGGAGGAGTACACCTCACCGGCGAGCTGCGCGAGTGCCTGAGCCATCTGCGCACCAAAAATCACGGAACCAATGTTGTTCAAGAAACCGCTGTTGAGAATCTGCGAGATCTCTTCGGGCACGTCTTCAGGTGCGCCGGGCATGACCATGGACTGGGTGACTTCGGCTGCGACCGGCTCGACCATTTCGCGCCAGGAGTCGAAGGAATGCTCAACCCATTCGGCCTTGGACCATGCCTGCACCGGGTGGTTGTGGCGTTCAACGGTGGTTACGGCGTCCAGCCAGAGGTCGGCGAGGTTCGCTGCGTCTTCCACTGCACGCTTGAGGTTTTCGGGTACGGAGGGGTCTTCACCCATGGATGCGAGCATCTGGCGGGTCTGGTTCTTCACGTTATCCCAGTTCACGCCGCTGGGGCTGTCGGATGCGCCCGCGCCGGAGAACATTGCCTGTACCTGCGCGAACATGCTCTGCATCATGGCGGGGTCGAAGCCCATGCCCATGTTCTTCAGGTCTTCGGGGTCGATGCTGATGCCGAAGGGGTTCTGACCGCCTTCGCCGAAGAGCGCGCCGAAGGGGTTCTGTGCGTTGGAGGAGGTGCCCTTGCCGCCCTGGCCGGTTGCCCCTGCGGAGGGGTCGAAGCCCTGCTCCTGCATCTTCTTAATGAATTCTTCGAGGGGGTCGCGCTCGTTGGAGGCGCCGCCGGTGGGGTTCTCAGACATGTGAAGCCTTTCGTAATCCGGGGGTGGGCGTAGCTGGCCCGCTCGCTGTCCAGCCTACCGATTTTTGCTGAGAATTTCCCGCGCCACCGCTGTGGATGCGGCTTAATCAGCTGAGGGCTCACAAGCTTGTCTCTGTCGCCGGGGTTTAGGAGCTTTTTCGTGCCGCTGTCACCGTCGGGTGCTGACACAGCGCGGCGTGGGCAAGAGCGGGGGCAAGAGAGTAAACGCCCCGTGGTTGCTCTACTTTTAGCGGGGTGACGGTGCCCGCGCGCGTGTTGAAAAGCAGGTTTATCCGGTACTGTAGAAACCATGACTAAGTCCACCCCCGATGCTGAGCAGCAGCCGAACGCCGCCTCCGCGAGCGTGAAGAGTAATGAGAAAGCGGCTAAGCGCCGTTCGCGTTTTGCGCCGCGCCGCGTGAACCTGCGTTCGGTGAGCGCTGTGGCGACGTGCGCCCTGCTGGCTGGTGCTTTTGTTCTGCCCAGTTCCTATGTGAAGGAGGGCCCCGGCCCGCTCTTTGACGTGCTCGGAACCTACCAGGAGAAGGACGTCATTGAGGTCTCGGGTGCGCCGAGCTATAAGACGTTCGGCAAGATGAACATGACCACGGTGTCGGTTTCGGGTGGCCCGTACACGGAGCTGTCCGGCGCGGAGGCGTTCTACGGCTGGTTGGCGTTTGACGGTAACCGCAGTCTCGTGGTGCCGACCGATGCCCTGTACCCGCACGTGAGCCATGAGCAGGCAACGGCAGAGACCGGCGCGCAGATGGCTGATTCGCAGACCCAGGCGAAGGTCGCGGCGATGCGCCAGCTGAAGATGGCGGTGACCGAGAAGGTTCAGGTGCTTTCCACGGTGGAGGGTTCCCCGGCGGCGAGCGCTCTGAAGGCTAACGACCGCATTGTGAAGGTGGGGGAGAAGCAGATTGAGACCCTCACCGATGTTCCGAAGGCTGTGAACGCTTCGAACGGCTCGCCGGTTGAGATGACTGTGGAACGTGACGGCACGCAGCAGACGTTTAAGCTGACCCCGGTTCGTTCCAGTGACAATAGCCGCTGGATTCTGGGTGCTGGCTTGAAGCAGAGCTATGACCTGCCGGCGCACGTGCAGTACAACCTGGACGGTGTGGGCGGCCCGAGTGCGGGTCTGATGCTGGCGCTGGGCACGGTCGATAAGCTCAGCGAGGGTACCCTGCTCGCCGATGAGGACGCCGGAGGCGACCCGTACCGCAGCTACATTTCGGGTACCGGCACGATTGATGCGAACGGTAAGGTTGGCGCAATTGGCGGCATCAAGTACAAGATTTTGGCGACGGGCCGTTACGGTGCGCGTTATTTCTTGGCGCCTAAGGAGAACTGCGATTCGATTGTGAAGATGCAGGCGCAGGACCCCGACCTGTTCAACTACTATCACGCCGGTCAGGTGCGCGGCACGATGGTGGTTGTGCCGGTGTCGACCCTGGATGAGGCGGTGAAGACGGTCGAGGCAATTAAGTCTGGCACCCCGGATGATTCCCTGCCTCGCTGCGGCTCCTAACGTAACGTTTCTCTCCGCAAGGTTCTCACCCGTATAGCGTAGAAGTCAGCCCCGGTATTTTACGGTACCGGGGCTGTTCTGCGCCCTCCCTACCTCTTTTATCTGCCGTATTTCGCCCCGAGCTTCTACGAGGTTCTGCCCTTCCGCGTTACCTCTGAGATACTTAAAGGCAGTTATTTTCTCTGAACGTATGATGAGCGAGGAATTGTGTCTGAGTCGACCAATAACACCGCGCATCCCAAGCCGAAGAAGTCAACGCCTAAGCGTCGTAGCCCCCTGCGGGTGACGATTGCTGTGGTGGCGGTGCTCATTGCTGCTTTTGTGGGTGCGTCCCAGGTGTACACGGACTGGCTGTGGTTTGATCAGCTGGGTTATAGCACCGTGTTCACTACCCAGATTTTGTTGAAGGCAGCCGTGTTTGTGGTGGCTGCCATGGTGATTGCTGTGCCGCTGTGGGCTTCGATGTCCTACGCGGTCCGTCATGCTGATGTGGCGCCGGCGTCCGAGAAGAAGCCGCAGGAGGCGCCGAACCCGAATCAGAGCGTGCCGACGAGCGGCACGGATGCTGCCGAGCAGATGCTGCGTGACGTGTTTGGTCAGCAGCGTGCTGAGGAGAGCATGCGTCGCTACCACGAGAGCGTGGATAAGGCGCGTAAGGTTCTGCTGATTGTGGTTCCGCTGCTGTTGGGTCTGTTCATTGCTTCAGCGACGATGACTCAGTGGAGCACCGTCGCGCTGTTCTTCAACCAGCAGTCCTTCGGTAAGACTGACCCGGAGTTTGGCCTGGATTACGGCTTCTTCCTGTTTGCGTTGCCGTTCTTCCGCATGGTGGTGACTCTGGTGACCTCCGCTGTGGTGCTGTCGGCGCTCGCGGGCCTGTTCATGCACTACTTCTACGGCGGTATTAAGGTGCAGCCCGGTGGTGTGAGTACCACGTCGGCATTCCGCCGTCACGCTGCGATTGTGGTGGCTGTGTTTTTGCTGACTCGTGCGGTGAGCTTCTGGTTGGACCGCTATTCGTCGACTCAGCAGCAGGTGGGCCGTTGGGCTGGCGCGATGTACACGGATGTGAACTCGTCGATTCCGGTGAACGCTATTTTGGCGATTTCTGCTTTGCTGGTGGCGATTATGTTTGTGGTGGCTGCTTCGATGAATCGTTGGCGTCTGCCGCTGATTAGCACCGCGATGCTGGTGATTGTTGCCGTGGTTGCTGGCGGCCTGTACCCGTGGATTGTTCAGCGTTTCCAGGTGGTTCCGAATGAGCAGGGTGCTCAGTCGAAGTTCATTCAGCGCAATATTGATGCGACCCGTTACGCGTACGGTCTGGACAAGATTGAGACCACCCCGTATGACGCGACGATTGATACCCGCGCCGGTGCGTTGAGCTCTTCGAGCGCGACCATTGCGAATATCCGCCTGCTGGATCCGAATGTTGTGTCCTCGGCGTTTGCTCAGATGCAGCAGTTCCGCCCGTACTACCGTTTTGATTCGCAGCTGGCGGTGGACCGCTATTCGGTGGGTAACACCACGCAGGATACGGTGTTGGCGGCTCGTGAGCTGAACCCGGCGCAGACGAGCGGCGATTCCTGGTATAACCGCCACGTGGTGTACACCCACGGTTATGGCGTGATTGCCGCGTACGGTAACCAGGTGGATTCTGCGGGTAACCCGAAGTTCTTGCAGTCCGGTATTAAGGCGACCGGTACCCTGAGCGAGGATTATGAGCCGCGTATTTACTTTGGTATGAGCTCGCCGGAGTATTCGATTGTGGGCGGTAAGGGCGACACCCTGGAGCTGGACCGTCCGCTTTCTGCTGAGGAAACCAACGCCTCCGATGCGAAGTACACTTTTGCCGGTTACGGTGGTCCTCGCGTTGATTCGCTGCTGGCTCGCCTGTCCTACGCGATTAAGTTCCAGTCCTCTGACATTCTGCTGTCGGATGCGGTGCGTGAGGGTTCGCAGATTCTGTATGAACGCAACCCGCTGGACCGTGTGCGTAAGGTGGCGCCGTACCTGAGCGTGGATTCTAAGCCGTACCCGGCGATTGTGAATAACCGCGTGCAGTGGATCGTGGATGCTTACACCACGAGTGACCAGTTCCCCTACGCGCAGGGTAGCTCCCAGGATGCGGCAACCGCTGCGGGTGCTCAGCGTTCTAACTCGGTGAACTACATCCGTAACTCGGTGAAGGCTACCGTGGACGCATACGACGGTTCGGTGACCCTGTACGCGTGGGATGAGGAGGATCCGGTGCTGAAGGCGTGGCAGGGTGTTTTCCCTGGCACGGTGAAGAGCTACCGTGAGATGAACGCTTCGCTGATGAGCCACGTGCGTTACCCGACTGACATGTTCAATATTCAGCGCACCATGCTGAATAAGTACCACGTGACGAACGCGAATAGCTTCTATGCCGGTGACGATGTCTGGTCGATTCCGAACGACCCGACCAATGATCGTAACCAGCCGATTTCGCCCTACTACCTGTCCCTGCAGATGCCCGGCGATTCTCGTGCGCACTTCTCGTTGACGACCACGTTCATTCCTCAGCAGAGCGATTCGAACTCTCGTAACGTGATGTACGGCTTCCTTGCCGCTAATGGTGATGCCGGTACCGGTAAGGACGGCGAGCGTAGCCCCGATTACGGCAAGCTGCGTCTGCTGGAGTTGCCGCGTTCTTCGGTGGTTCCGGGCCCGGGCCAGGCTCAGAACATTTTCAACTCTGATGCTGAGGTGTCGAACCAGCTGAACCTGCTGCGCCGCGGTTCGTCTGAGGTTATTAACGGCAATATGCTGACCCTGCCGGTGGGCGGCGGCATGCTGTACGTTCAGCCGGTGTACGTGCAGTCGAGCGGTGACGCCAAGTACCCGCGTCTGCAGCGTGTGCTGGTGAGCTTCGGCGATAAGGTCGGTTTCGCTCCGACTCTGGAGGAGGCGCTGAACCAGGTGTTCGGTGGCTCTTCGGGTGCGAAGCTGGACGGTTCGGCGGCTAGCCCCTCGGCTTCTGCCTCTGGCTCCTCTGGTACTTCTGGTTCTTCGGGCGCTTCGACCGGCGGTTCGTCGGCTTCGCAGTCTTCGGAGCTGAAGCAGGCTCTGACGGATGCCTCGAAGGCGATGACCGATGCTGATGCGGCAATGAAGAAGGGCGACTGGGCTGCCTACGGTGAG
Source organism: Rothia sp. HMSC075F09 (assembly GCF_001810515.1). NCBI lineage: Bacteria > Bacillati > Actinomycetota > Actinomycetes > Micrococcales > Micrococcaceae > Rothia > Rothia sp. HMSC075F09. The sequence continues at coordinate 1,582 of NZ_KV801792.1, read as the reverse complement.
GCTCAGAAGCGTCTGGAAGCAGCCGTGAAGAAGGCTCTGGAGGCTGAGGAGGCGCAGAGCGCGGCTTCCGCTAAGGCTTCGGCAGCGCCCAGTGCCTCTGCGGCTCCGAGCGCCTCTGCAGCTCCCAGTGCCGCGGCTTCTGCAAGCGCCCCCGCAAGCGCGAAGCCCAGCGCCAGCGCCTCGGCTTCTCGCTAAGACTAAGAGGCTAAGCCTAAGAGACAGCGGGGGAGTAGCCCATACCGGATGCTCACGGGTCTAGCGTCCTCGCTCTAGATCCGGGGCCTGCACTGGATACGGCTCCTACCGACTAGCTCTAGCGGTCTCTGCGGGAACGGGGTGGAAGTGATTCACTTCCACCCCGTTCCTGTATGTTCTACCCCTGGCACTGCCCCGTAGCCCCTATTCCTACCCAACTGCTTTCTACCCAACTGCTTTCTACCCAACAGCCCCTATTTTTGTGTGCTTGGTTACAAATCGCGTTTTTGGCTTGCATGCCCGGTTTGGGGTCTGTATAGTTGTATGAGTCGCCGCGGGGTGGAGCAGTTCGGTAGCTCGCCGGGCTCATAACCCGGAGGTCGCAGGTTCAAATCCTGTCCCCGCAACCAGAAAAACCCGGTATCTCAACGAAAAGTCGCTGAGATACCGGGTTTTGTTTTGCCCTGACGAGACCGAATCCCTATGTTATTCCCTACCTTTCAGCCAAACTCAGGCCCGTCGTCGAGGTGGGGGGAGGGGGGACTATCACCCAACATCGAGGACTATCATCCAACGCCCCTTCGGGGCGTATGACTATCTTCGCTCGTGCATGATCTCGTGGGAGGGAGGTTGCAGAGGAGGATTTTCACCGCCTAATCGGCGTTGATACCGGCTGTTTACCGCCTGAAAATGCAAAAGCGGTATAGCATTTTCCCTCGTATCTCAACCGAATCCCAACCCTTTACCGCCTTCACCGCCTAAAACCGAAAACTTTTATATATACACACGCATATGTAGGAAGATGAACACTCGCGTGTACACTTTTTAGAAATTAGGCGGTAGAGGCGGCAACACACCATGTTTTGACTGATATACCAACGTTTTCGATATACCGCTTAGCCTCAAACAGGCGGTAACTAAGCGGTGAAAGAGTAGCGTCCCGCATAGTGGTGTAACCGTGGGTGGTCGGCCCGTTTGATATGGGTGCGGTCACCGTGTGATCCTTCGAGAAAGCTCTCTACTTCTGACTCGAAACGATTTGGAGGCACAACGATGACCGCTCCTCATATTATCGACCCTGCTGGCCTGCTTGGCGAGGCGTTATCCCAGGCGTCCCCAGATTTGATGCGTTCCCTGCTCCAGCACGTGATTAACGCGTTGCTCTCAGCGGACGCTGACACCGTGTGCGGGGCCCAGTGGGGCCAACAAGACCCGCAGCGCCAGGCCCAGCGCAATGGGTATCGCTACCGGCCCCTGGACACCAGGGTCGGCACCATCGACGTGGCGATCCCCAAGCTGCGCTCAGGCACCTACTTCCCAGAATGGTTACTGCAACGGCGCAAACGCTGTGAAACCGCGTTGATCACAGTGGTCGCTGACTGCTACC
>NZ_KV801791.1:43594-45903 GCF_001810515.1 Rothia sp. HMSC075F09 | reverse complement strand
AAGCAGTACGTCATTGAGGCGTGGAGCGACTACGACTACGACCTCACCAAGAAGGACAGGCCTCTCATCACCCCGATTGTGGGTTACGCGCCGGAGCACCGCGGTGTTCTTATGGCTCGTCAGGATCTGAAGTTTGAGGGCGTTCCGAACTTCACGGATGCTACTGCGCCCACGCGAGAATACAAGACCCTGACCTCGAAGCTCACCTCCCAGGAGCAGCAGCAGCGCGCTACTCGCGGCGAGTTGACTGCGGCGCTGTACGCTCAGGCCGGTAGCCCCAAGGTGAACCTCCCGGCGGTCTCCCCGTGGCCGGATGTGAAGACCACCGACCCGAACTTCCCCGCTTACGTGTGGGCTCGCCAGAAGGGCATTACTTTCGGCTGGTCTGATGGTAAGTTCCACGCGGATGCCGGCATTTCGAACGCTACGGTTGCGGCGTTTACCTACCGTGCAGCGGGTTCCCCGGCTGTTTCTGGTGTTTCTTCGTTCACGGATGTTGATCCGAGTTCCGCTTTCTACCGTGAGATTCTGTGGTCCACTCAGCAGTATGTCATTACTCCGGATTTCGGCGCTTTTAATGCGACGGACCTGGTGAATCGTGGTCAGTTGGAGCAGATGCTGTTCAATTTCCAGAACCGCGCTAAGTAAGGCGGACTAGTTCTACGCTGAATACCCCGTGTTCTCGAGCAGGTTTTCTGTTCGGGCACACGGGGTTCAGCTTTTACCGGCTGATCAACCTGTGAAATGTCTCAAAACCTTCAAGCCTCCCTTGAGTGTTCCCTGACATCATTTGGAGGGTTTGATAGGGTGAAAATGTCCCCGAAACCGACGGGGCTTCCAACCATTTTTCTCATAGGGCGCGCAGATTCAACGGCGAATTCCCTACCCGCCGTTGAGCCCGCAGAGCCCTGCGAGAAACAACTTTAAGGATGTGTTATGTCCTCGCTTCCGAACTCTAAGTCTTCTTTCCTCCGCGCTGCTCAGGGTTGCGGCGCATTGGCGTTGGCTGGTGCTATGGTTCTGCCGATGACCCCGGCACTGGCTCAGAATGCGGCTCCTGCCGCTGATGCCGCTGTTGCTGCCGCTACCCCTCAGGCAGCTAACCAGGTCGCTGCGGCTACCCCGACCCTTGAGGTTTCCATCCCTGACGGTTACAAGTACGACGGCGTGAACCCCTCCCTCGTCACGACTGAGGGCGGTACCATCCATGTGAAGGGTGCGGGTTACACCAAGGAGTGGCGTGCTCAGCACGGTACCGTGGCGCTGTACATTGCTCCCGCGAACTACGCGCCCTCCGGCTACGAGATTCCGACTTCGAAGATGCTGCGCTTCGTGGAGGGTCAGGACTTCACCATTACCGATGACGGCACTTTTGAGGCTGATCTGAAGGTTGAGGCGTACAAGCTTGCTGCCTACTACTTCATCGATGATGACAACTTCCACGACCCGACCGGCGGCACCAAGTACGATGTCCTCTACGAAATTCGCGTGGTTGCTGAACAGAAGGATCAGAAGCCGCTGACCGCTCAGGAGCTGTGGACCAGCAAGAACGTGGTGAGCACCCAGGTACTGAATACTATGGGTGAGAAGCCGGCGCCGTTCGCACCGCGCCTGGGTTACAACGCTGTGACTGACCCCATAAAATCACAGGATCTGAACGTTGGTGGCCAGGGGTTTAACGGCGATATTCACTCCGTTAGGGGCGTTCAGCTCGTGGTTCGTGAGAAGGGCTCGAACACCCCGGTTCTGGCAACCAGCGACATTATCGAGTTTGACCACCCCACCCAGTCTTCGGCGTACCGTGATGGCAACCTGAACGGTACCGTGAATCTTCCGGCAAACACTCTGAACGCTTCGAAGAAGTACGTGATTGAGGTCTGGGCTAACGACGGTTACGGCAATAACGGTAAGCTGATCGCACCGGTCGTGGGCAGGTCCACCAAGGGCCGCGGTACCCTACTCGCGTGGCAGGACCTGGACCTGAACGGCACGAACGGTTACAGGGAGGCGAACCTGCCCAACGCTCAGGATCCCAAGAAGGATGACAACCAGAAGCCCGATCCTTCCGATGAGAAGCTGGAGACCCTCGCTACCCGCGGTGAGCTCGCAGCTGCCCTGTACATTCAGGCGGGCACCCCCGAGGTGAAGCTGCCTGAAACTTCTCCCTGGCCGGATGTGAAGACCACCGACCCGAACTTCCCCGCGTACGTGTGGGCTCGTCAGAAGGGTATTACCTTCGGCTGGTCGGACGGCAAGTTCCATGCTGATGCAGGCATTTCGAACGCTACCGTTGCGGCGTTCACCTACCG
>NZ_KV801791.1:36603-43494 GCF_001810515.1 Rothia sp. HMSC075F09 | reverse complement strand
GTTGCGGCGTTCACCTACCGTGCGGCTGGTTCGCCCGCGGTTAAGGGCGACTCCCCGTACAGTGATGTGGCTCCCGGTTCGGCGTTCTACCGTGAGATTCTGTGGGCTCAGCAGAACAAGGTGGTGCTGAACGCTAACGGCGCTTTCGATGCTCAGTACATGGTGACTCATGGTGAGTTGGAGACTCTGATTGAGGCGTTCCAGGCTCGCGCTAAGTAAGGTCGTTTAGCCCGCCCGCATCCCCCTCGGGTTTTACCTTGAGGGCGCGTGCGGTGCATCGGATAACTCTCTGGTTCCCCGTGCTCCCGAATGGTTTTCTGTTCGGGAGCACGGGGTTCAGCTTTTATCAGCTAACTACTGTGTGAGATTTCTCGAAACCTTAAAGTATTCCTTGAGTGTTTCCTGACAATCGTTCAACGCTTTGATAGGGTGAGGATATCCCCGAAACCGAGGGGGATTTTCAACCACTTTTCTCATCGGGCGTGCGCAGATTCTGCGACCGATTCCCAACCTGCCGGTAAGCTCGCGCAGCCCCGGAGAAATGACCCTAAGGATGTCTTATGTCCTCACTTCCGAACTCTAAGTCTTCATTCCTCCGCGCGGCTCGGAATTGTAGCGCGCTCGCACTGGCGGGCGTGATGGTCCTGCCGCTGACCCCGGCGTTAGCCCAGGACGCAGCGCCCACCGCAAACGCGCCCGTTGCTAACGCACCGACTGCCAATACCCCCGCCCCTGCAACTCAGGATGTCGCGGATGAGCCGTCTTTCACCGTTGTCTATGAGGATTACTACTACCAGGACGGCCGTGACGTCTTCAAGCAAGAGGGCGACGGCCTGTACACCGGTGAGGACAGTAAAATTACGGTTCTGGGCACCGGCTTCACCAAGGAGTGGCGCAAGCAGCACGGCAAGGTAGTCATCTACATCGCGCCCGAGGAGAACGTCCCCTACAACGCACATCAGGTGACCGATACCCTCTTGCGGTTTGAAGAGGGCAAGGACTTCACCATTGACGATGACGGCACCTTTGTCGCCCCTCTGAATGTTGAGGCTAATACTTTGCCGAGTTACTACACTCTCACGGAGTATTTCCCGGATATGACTCTGGACAAGGTGCGTTACGAGGTTGGCATCCTCGCCGAGCCCGAGGGCCAGCCGCAGTCGACCGTTCAGGATATCTGGGCTCGCAAGAACGTTGTGACGCATCACGGTCTGAGCACCAATGATTATCACTTCGATACCTTCGCACCTAAGTTGAAATACGACGCTTTGAAGGACCCCACGAAGGATCAGGAGCTGCTGATTCAGGGTCAGGGCTTCGTAGGGACTGACATCCCCGGCGTTGAGGGCATGATGTACGTCATTCGCGAGAAGGGCACGGGTTCCCCCGTCCTGGTTATGAGCGAGATGAAGCGTTACGTCCACGGTGATGATGAATACGAGACGGGCCTGGAGGGAGGCTTCGCTTTCGTCAATCTCAAGATTCCCGCGAACACGCTGGATCCGTCCAAGCAGTACGTCATTGAGGCGTGGAGCGACTACGGTTACCCCAGCAAGACGGATAAGACTCTCATCACGCCGATGGTGGGTTTTGCCCCGGAGCACCGCGGCGTTCTTTTGGCGCACCAGGATTTGAAGTTTGAGGGTGTCCAGCGGTTCACGAATGCTTACGTACCCGTAGAGGAACGTATGTACTTTTCGACATCGCTGAACGACGAGGAACAGAAGCAGCCTGCCACCCGCGGTGAGCTGGTTTCCTCCCTTTATGAGATGAAGGGCAGCCCCAAGGTGGACCTTCCTGAAGTCTCCCCGTGGCCGGATGTGAAGACGGACGATCCGAACTACGCCGCCTACATTTGGGCTCGTGAAAAGGGGTGTTACCTTCGGCGGACCTGACGGAAAGTTCCACGCGGAGGACGGTCTCACGAATGCAACCGTTGCCGCAATGATTTACCGTGCGTCTGGTTCACCGGAAGTATCGGGTGTTTCATCCTTCCCGGATGTTACGCCGGATTCCGCGTTCTACCGTGAGATTCTGTGGGCTACCCAGCAGAATGTTATTACTCCCGAGACTGGCATGTTTGAACCGAATCATGCTGTGACCCGCATTGAATTGGACTGGATGTTGTTCTATTACCGGCATCGCGTGATGAACCCTATCACTACTGGCCTGTATCGCATTGCTAACTAAGTAGGCCAGGCCGGTTCTAGCCCGGGCACCTCGTCACAACGGACGGGGTGCCCGGGCTCTTACGCACTGAGTACGCGGTGAGGGAATCTGCGCGGATTCTTCTAGAGTTCTCACCCCTAGAATTCTCGCCCTAGAGTTCCCACGCGGGGGCTGCGGCGGTGCTTGCCGAGTGCGCGTCATGACCGGTTGCCACGCCGGTGGAGACGGTGAAGTCCCACGGGTCGGTGTTCAGTGCAGACAGCTTCGTTTCGATGGTGAAGCCGCGCTCAGCGAGCAGGGCGCGCAGGCGGTTTGCCGCCGACTGTAGCCAGAGGGATTCGCTGGCGGCGTGGGAGCAATCAATCAGGGCGATGTTGCTACCGTCAACTCGTGCGGTTTCGCGGAATTCGCTGGCGGGGTGGTGGCGCAGGTCGGCGGTAATGTACACCTGCGCGTCGGTGGCGCGCACCGCGTCGAAGAGAGAGTCACCGGCACCACCGCAGAGAGCGACGCGGCGGATCGGCTGGTCAGCGCGTCCGGCGATGCGCAGGCCACCGGCGGTTGCGGGCAGTGCCGCTGCGAGGCGTTCTGCGAGCTCCTTGAGGGTGATTTCTTCGGGCAGGGTGCCGAGGCGACCGGTGCCTACCGCGTGTTCCTGCTCGTCAAGTACCTGGGTTTGCGCTTCGGTGAGCGGTTCGCGGTCAATCAGGCCGATAGCGTCACAGAGTGCTTCGTTCACGCCTTCAACGGCGGCATCTGCGTTGGTGTGCGCGCCGAGCAGGCCGCATCCGCCTTCGATGAGGGTGTGCAGAACGTTGCCCTTGTAGTCGCTGTCGGGGATGAACTTTGCGCCGCGGAGCAGCAGCGGGTGGTGGGTGATGAGTAGCTGCGCGCCTTCGGCTACGGCTTCTTCGGCGGTGGCGGTGAGGGCGTCTACTGCGAAGAGGACGGTGCTTACTTTAGCGGCGCCACGTCCGGCGACGAGGCCGGAGGCGTCCCATCCGGCGGCGAGCTGCGGAGGGAAGAGCGTGTGGAAGGCGTCGACGACTTCTGCGAGGGTGGGGGTTTCTAGTTTTTCAGTCATACCTCTATTGTGGCAGGTGGCGCGGCGGGGCAGGTGGCGGTTTACGCCAAAGCCTGCAGTAGCGCAGGAATATTATGCGGCTCGGCGGTATTCTTCAGGTAGTGTGGTTTTATAGTTCAAGGAGGAATCATGACTGATGTTGTTCTTGCCGGCGGCTGTTTCTGGTGCCTGGATGCGGTGTACCGCCAGTTCCGCGGAGTTGAGGCGAGCGTCTGCGGCTACACGGGCGGCGATACTCCCGACCCTGATTATCGTTCGGTGTGTTCGGGTGCGACCGGGCATCAGGAGGCGCTGAAGCTCAGCTTTGACCCGCAGGTCATTGACCTGGATACGGTGCTGGATATTTTCTTCACGAGCCACGACCCGACTAGCTGGGATCGTCAGGGTGCGGATACCGGTTCACAGTACCGTTCGGTGCTTTTCTACGCGGATGAGCAGCAGCGTGAGGCGTTTGAGCGTGCGGTGGCGCGTGCTCAGCAGCTGTACTCCTCCCCCATTGTTACGGAGATTAAGCCCCTGGGCGTGTTCTATGAGGCTGAGGAGTATCACCAGAACTATTACGCGTTGAATCCGGCGCAGGGTTATTGTGCGTTTGTGGTGAGCCCGAAGGTGGCTCAGGCGCGCCGTAATTTTGCGCATCTGCTCCGTTAGCTACTCCGTTAGTCGGTGCATCCGGTTCAGTCGAGGCGTATTACGTTGTTCACCCCGTAGCTGTCTTTTGTTGTGTGGCAGCTATGGGGTGTCTTCATATGCACCCGGCTATTTGTTGTTCGCCTGCGCTTTAGGGTTGCTATAAGGTACGCCCGTATGATGGGGGTGTCGACTCACCCCCCCCCCTCGTCCGTTGACCTCCCCGAAAGACTGCTGATGACTAGCTCTTCTTCTAAGCCCGTCGCCTTGAGCCGCCGCGCCGTGTTGGGTGCGGGCGGTGTTGGTCTTGCCGCTGCGTTGTCTGCGTGTGCGCGTACGGTGCATCCGCCGGTTGATACTGCCGCCTCTGAGTCAGCGAGCGCGAGCCCCTCTGCTTCGTCGACGTTGCCGTCTGCGAATAAGTCGTATCAGGGTAAGGTCACGTTCGATAACTTTGAGAAGAACGGCGAGTATGTGCCTGCCACGGCTGAGAAGAAGGCGCAGAATGTGCCCAAACCGATTATGCCGGAGAAGGTGCAGGAGCTGAGCATTGACGGTATTTATGCGCTGATTGGCTATTGGATTTCTAGCTTTAATTATTTGGCGTTGACGGGTGATATTGAGCCGTTGAAGAAGACGGATCCGAGTAGCGAATACTATAAGGAGCTTGAGCCGATGGTTAAGCTCTATGAGACGGGTCGCGGCTGGATTTACGATACGAGTGAGCCGATGTCTGTGTACCTGATGACGGACACTCCCACGCAGGTTGAGGGCGACCGTATTCGTTATTTCTGGCGTGCTCGTTCTCTGGTTGACCAGAATGCGAAGAGGCATCTGACGGAGGGGGACAACCGCGATAAGTCGCTGGCTAGGGCAGAAGATTCTCAGGGGCAGGCGATGAGGATTGTTGTGGAGTATAAGGAGGGTGCTTGGTTTATGAGCACTCAGAAAGATAAGGATGCTGATAAGAGCACGGAGTCTGCGAGCCCCTCAGCGTCCTAGTGCACTAATTGCAGCTTTTTAGACCTTTCTTCGCAAAAGGATATAGGTAGTGGTATTTGATATCCATTCATGTGCTTAGGGTATAATGATGGTGTCAACTCACTCTATTTCCTTTGTTGACTTCTTTTGAAAGGCTGATTATGACGAGCCCTTCCCCCACCTCTGTTGGTATGTCCCGCCGCGTGGCACTGGGTGCAACCGGTGCCGGCGTACTGGCTGCATTGACTGCGTGCGCTAGCGATATTCGCCCGCTGGCTGATGGCTCGGCGTCTAACTCTACTTCCGGTTCTGCTAGTGCATCCGCGAGCGCTTCAGCTAGTGCCTCACCCAGTGCCTCGGCTAGCGCTTCGCCTTCTGCTTCTTCCGGCAAGCATTATAAGGGCCTCGTGAAGTTCGATAACTTCGAGAAGAACGGCGAGTACGTTCCGGCAACCGCCACTCATAAGGCGCAGAATGTGCCGAAGCCTCTCGTTCCGGCGAACATGAACGAGCAGAACGTTGACGGTATTTACGCGTTCGTTGGTTATTGGTTGGCGAGTTCCAACTATCTGCTGATGACCGGCGATACTGAGCCGCTGCAGAAGGTTGAATCTGCGGATTCACTGCAGAATTACCAGAATTTGACGGTTGCCTATGAAAATAATGCGGGCTGGCTCTACGGTGTGGATAGCCCTATGACTCTTGAGTTGCTTTCTGATTCACCACAGAAAATTTCCGGTAGCAGAACTCGTTATGACTGGTTGGCGTACATGAACTACAGCGCCGATATGAAGATTCACATTGAAGGCAGCCCTGATGAACCTTTCATGGAGGATAGTTCGCGGGAACTGACGAAGGTTAGTGTGGAGTACAAGGACGGTAAGTGGATTATGGTCAGCAGTGAGGATGGCTCTTCTGCGACTGACTCTGCCGGCGGGTCTTCTTCTGTCTAAGCACCTACCCTATAGGTAAGGTCTAACGGCTTAAGATAGACTTCTCCCCCGCCTGCGGTAATGCACCGTGGGCGGGGTTTCTTTATGCCGGAACTCGGTGATGCTTTGCAGCGGTATTAGGTTGCTTTGTCATCGGCACTCGATGACGGCTACTGCCGGGTATCTGCGTGTTTGCCGGTATGATGGGGTTGTCAACTCACTCAATTTCCTTTGTTGACTTCCTATGAAAGGCTGATTATGACGAGCCCTTCCCCCATTTCTGCTGGTATGTCCCGCCGCGTGGCGCTGGGTGCGACCGGTGCCGGTGTGCTGGCTGCATTGACTGCGTGCGCTAGCGATATTCGCCCGACGGCTGAAGGTTCGGCGTCTAGCTCCGCTTCTGAAAGCGCCTCGGCCGCTGCTTCCGCATCTGCTTCTTCGGACAAGTCCTATAAGGGCTTTGTGAAGTTCGATAACTTCGAGAAGAACGGCGAATACGTTCCTGCCACTGCCGAGAAGAAGGCGCAGAATGTGCCCAAGCCCCTCGCCCCGGCGAACATGAACGAAGATAACGTTGATGGCATGTATGCGTTCATTGGCTACTGGCTGGCAAGCTTTAACTATGCGCTAATGACCGGTGATACTGAGCCGATGAAGAAGGCTGACCCTGCAGATGTGTATGTGAATGGTCTGCAGGAACTTACGATCATGTACGAGAACGATCTGGGCTGGATGTACGGTACGGATACCCCGGTTACTCTTGAGCTGACTAGTGGTTCACCGAAGAAGGCGTCCGGTAAGGGTACCCGTTACGACTGGCCGGCATACATGAACTACAGCGCCGATGCGAAGATTCACATTGAGGGCAAGTCTGACCAGCCCTTTAAGACCGCTTCTAGCCCGAATGGCAAGCTGGCGAAGGTTGCCGTGGAATACAAGGACGGTAAGTGGATTATGCTCACCGGCGATGAAGGCTCTTCTTCGTCGGCTTCCGCTTCTTCCTCTAGCTCTTCTTCTGTCTAGGCCCCACCATATCGGTTCCGGTCTAACGGTTTGAGGTAGGCTTCTCCCCCGCCTGCGGTAATGCACCGTGGG
>NZ_KV801791.1:12311-36503 GCF_001810515.1 Rothia sp. HMSC075F09 | reverse complement strand
CTGCGGTAATGCACCGTGGGCGGGGTTTCTTTGTGCCGAAACTCTGCGAAAATTCTGCCGTAACTCTGCGGAACCCCAGGGTAGGAAACCCAGGGAACACCCAGGGGAAAACCCAGCGGATGTTCGGGGTCGGAGGAGGGGCGCTCGGGTACGCTTAACGTATATACATTGACGTACTACATGTGGTCTTTACCTGCAGGTTGTGAGCTTCGCGCTGACGGCTTTGGGGGTGAAGGATCCGACGAAGGACTTCCGATGACTACTTTCTTCACTCGACGTACCGCCCTGGGTGTTGCTGCTGCTGGCGCGCTTTCTGCGTTGACTGCGTGCGCTAGCGATATTCGCCCGCTAGCTGGCGGCACTGGCTCGGCTTCTCCGTCGGAGGCGGCGACCGCCTCCGAGACCGCCTCCGAAACTGCGTCTGCGAGCGCTTCTCCTTCGGCGTCTGAGAGTGCTTCTGCGAGTGCTTCTGCCGCTTCGGGTCTTCGCTCTTCGGGCAGGAAGTATAAGGGCATCATCACTTTCGAGAATTATGTGGAGAACGGCAAATATGTTGCGGCGACCGCTACGCATCCGGCTGAGAACGTGCCGAAGCCTGCGCCTCCTGAGAACTTCAAGGAGCACAGCGTTGATGGTGCGTACGCTTTCTTGAGTTTCTGGCTGGCGAGCTTGAACCATTTGATGATTACGGGTGACCCGGGCCCGATTGAGCTTGCTTACTATGAGGGCTACGCCTTGGAGAAGTATCCTGGCACGTTGAAGCTGTATGCGTCGGGTGCTGGTTGGGTGTACGGTACGGAAACTCCGTATATTGTTGAGCTACTGACTGATGCTCCTCGGGAGGTGCCCGGCAGCAATAATACTGCCTTCATTTGGGAGGGCCTCGCCCATATGGACCCCAAGATGATGCGGCATTATAATAGCCAGCCTGAGAAGGCGACGAGCGCTGATGAGTCAAAGAAGAAGGTGGCGAGGTTCCGCCTGGAGTACAAGGACGGCAAGTGGGAGCTGTCTAGCGCCGCGTAGTTGCCGCTTTGCAGCGGGGGTCATTCTCGTAGTGATTTCTCATGTGACAAGACCCCGCACCTGGTAAAACGCTGGGTGTGGGGTCTTAATTTTCTGAACACTTGAGGTGGTCGCGGGGGCTAGGTGGTGGCTCTCGGGTAACCTTAAAAATATATACATTGACGTACTGATAGGTCTGTACGGGGTGCGCATGCCCGCCACGGTGTGTGGCGTGATTTGCTCTGTATTGGCTCCAACGAAGGGCTTCCGATGACTACCTTCTTCACTCGACGTACTCTCCTGGGCGTGGGTGCGACCGGCATCCTTGCGGCGCTGACTGCGTGCGCTAGCGATATTCGCCCGCTGTCGCAGGGTTCCGGCGGTTCCTCTGGTTCAGCTTCTGATGCTGCGTCTGGCGCGGCTTCTGGTGCGGCGTCCTCTTCTGCGAGCGCTTCGGCGTCGCCTTCTCCTACCGATGATCACACGCCCGGCTCATACGTGGGTCCGATTAAGTTCAATAACTACGAGCGGAACGGCACCTACATCCCTGCGACTGCGGATGCGCCGGCGCAGAACGTGCCGAAGCCTCTGATTCCGGAGAAGATGAAGGAAAACAGCCCCGAGGGCGCCTACGCTCTGATGGGTTATTGGCTTGCTTCCCAGAATTATCTGATTCTGACCGGCGATGTTGAGCCGCTGATGAAGGCGGATCCGGCGAAGGCTTTTCTGAGGAGCTCTAAGACCATGATTAAGCTCTACGAGTCGGGTCTGGGTTGGGTTTACGGTTCGGATCAGCCGTACAAGATTGAGATTGCGGAGAATGAGCTTCAGCCGGTTGCTAATAAGCCGGACCGTTACGAGTGGCTTGTGACCGTCGCGTATGACGCTGCCGCTAAGTACCACATTGAGGGTGAGCCTGATGCGACTATCGTTGAGGAAGAAAAGACGATTCCTCGCACGACGAAGTTCATCATGGAGTACAAGGAGGGCATGTGGCGCATGCTTTTGAACAACGATAGTTAGTTTCCCTCATCTTCTGATACGCACTACTTAAGGATTTTTCATGGCAGCTTTTCTTTCTCGACGTGCCGCACTAGCAGCTGCTACCGGTGCTGGCGCGGCTGCGGCGCTGACAGCTTGCGCTAGCGATATCCGTCCGCTGGCTGATAGCTCCGCCTCCGGTGAGGCTTCGGCCAGTGCCAGCGCTTCTGAGTCTGCGAGCCCTTCTGCTAGCGCCTCTTCGGGTGGTTCTTCTGAGAAGTCCTATCTGGGGCCGGTAAAGTTCGACAACTATGAGAAGAAGGGCGAGTATATCCCTGCGGATGAGACGCATAAGGCGCTGAACATGCCTAGGCCTCGACCGCCGGCAAATATGTACGAGAATACTGTTGATGGAGCTTACGCGGCCTATAGTTTTTATGAAGCAAGCCTCAACTACTTAGTACTTACCGGTGATGTTGAACCGTTGAAAGAAGCTGATCCTGTTGGCAAGGACGTCAAAGCTTTTCAAGGTTATGTAACTGTATACGAAACCAATGAGGGATGGTTTTACGGTTCGGAGAAACCGGTTCAAACTGAGATGCTAACCCCCCGGCCTGAAAAGGCATCAGGTAGCGACACCCTCTATATTTGGCCTATCAGATTTGTTAGGGATCCTAATGCGATGTCTCGCATTGAAGGGCGAGCAGATGAGCCTATGTTCCCTAGTAAGGCTTTGACTCCTGACCACGCCAAGCTGAAGTTGTCCTATAAGGACGGTAGATGGTTTTATGCCGCCACTAAGGGCGGCGAGCAGAGCACTCCAAGCCCAAGCGCTAAAGCATCGACTGAGGCTACCCCTAATAACGCCTAGAGCATCTTTGCAGAGTTCACCTTAGGGGTGAGGATCTACCTCACTTATAGGGTTAATAAGCTCCAGAGCTTCATCCCTTACCCTACTTATCATTTAAGGATTTTTCATGGCAACTTTTCTTTCTCGACGTGCCGCATTAGCTGCTGCTACCGGTGCCGGCGCGGTTGCAGCACTGACTGCTTGCGCTAGCGATATTCGCCCGCTGGCTGATAGCACCGCCTCCGGTGAGGCTTCGGCCAGTGCCAGCACTTCTGAGTCTGCGAGCGCATCCGCCTCGGCATCTGCTTCAGCGACTGAGTCTGCTAAGAAGTCGTACAAGGGCACGGTGAAGCTCGACAAGTACGAGAAGAACGGCGAGTACGTTCCTGCCACGGCTGAGAAGAAGGCGCAGAACGTGCCGAAACCTATTGTTCCGGAGAAGATGAACGAGGCAACCATTGAGGGCATGTACGAGTTCCTCAGCTACTGGGTGGCAAGCTTCAACTACATGTTTATGACCGGTGATTACGAGCCGCTCAAGAAGGCTGACCCGTACTCCCGCTATGCGAACGAGGGCAGCAATGCTGTTATCATCTACTCTTCCGGCAGGGGCTGGGTATACGACACGGATACGCCGGTTACCGTTCAGCTTCTGACCGACGCCCCGAAGAAGGTCGCGGGCGGACCCAACCGCTACGATTGGCTCGGACGCATCATCTATGACCCCAACGCGAAGATCCACATTGAGGGTCAGGACCCCGCTCCCCTAGTCGATGGATCCACTAAGAGCGAGGCAACCAACTTCGCGGCGGACTACAAGGACGGTGCGTGGTACATGCTCAGTGATGAGGATGCTGATGCATCCTCTTCCGAGAAGAGCAGCGCTAGCGCCTAAAACCCGCCTCTAAGCGGCTGGTTCTAAAAGTGAGGGAAGCTCCCGTATGCAGTTGAGATTGCATGCGGGGGCTTCCTCTTTACCTACGTGCGGTGGCGATGTTCCCTTATGCGTTCATGAGCGGACTTTGAACATGCATCAGTTCCTTCGGGTACGCTTAAAAGTACACTGACAAACCGTTTAGGGGTTCTCATGCCTACTTTCGTTACTCGCCGCACCGCCCTGGGCGTTGCTACCGCTGCCGCGCTCGCTTCCCTGACTGCCTGCGCAAGTGATATTCGCCCGCTGGAGGACCCGAGCGTAGTTGACCCGATGCGCCCCTACAAGGGGGACTTAAAATTCAATAGCTACAAGTCCACCGGAACCTACCGCCCCGCAAGCACCACGAAGAAGGCGGAGAACCCGCCCATGCCCGTTCCTCCCGAGAACATAAAGTCGAAGACGATCTCGGGCATGTATGCGGCGCTGGGCTACTGGCTCGCAGCCCTGAACTATCTGACGGTTACCGGCGACGCTGCCCCGTTCAAGGACGTGGACCTAGACGGTATCTACGTACAGAAGATGAAGATATACGTAGACTTGTACGCGAAGGATGAGGGGTGGATGTACGGCACCGATACGCCGCTCTTGGCTGAGCTGATCGAAGAGACTCCACAGAAGGTTGACGATGAGCAGTACCGTTGGAAGGGTATTGGCCGTAACCATAAGGCCGCCGTTCTCCATTACGTACCGGAGGACAGGGATATTCACATTGCAGATACAAGCGGCAGCTCTGCTAATGATGAGGTCACTTTTGTGTTGAATTATCGGAACAATACGTGGATGGTCACCATTGAGACGAAAAGCTCTTCGACAGCTACCCCCGATTCCTCGGGCGGAAGCAATTCTGGCCTCAACGTTTAGGATGCAGTGGCATAGACACCGACACCACGTACGCCCAACAAACAGCACTTTTCGTTAGCTAACGCAGTTTTTGTAGTTCTTTCCCAGGTTTGATACCCAAGAAATCATAAACATATCCAAATACACTAAGGTACCCTGAAATAGATACACCGATAATCTATTGAAGGGTACCTTATGTCTACCTTCGTGACCCGACGCGCCGCCCTTGGCATCGCCGCCACCGCAGCGCTCGCCTCCTTGACCGCCTGCGCAAGCGATATTCGCCCGCTCAGCGACCCGAGCACGCCCGAGGAACAGCGCTCCTACAAGGGCGACTTGAAGTTCAACGGCTACGAATCACGCGGCACCTACGTTCCCGCAACCAGCTCGAAGAAGGCGGAGAATCCGCCCAAGCCTGTCCCTCCTGCAGAGATGAAAGCCAAAACGACGGAGGGCATGTACGCTGCCATAAACTACTGGTTGGCTTCTTTCAATTACCTTATGATTACCGGCGACATTGAGCCGTTTAAGGCTGTGGATATAAACCGAAATGATATCTACAAGGCCGAACCTTTCGTCGAATTTTATGAGAAGAACACTGGCTGGGTGTACGGTACTGATGCGCCGTTCTCAGCAGAGCTGACCGAGGACGCTCCGCAGAAGGTTGACGAACAACAGTACCGCTGGCTGGGTGTTGGCCGGTATAACAAGGAAGCAAAGATTCACTACACAGATGGCAGGGAACTCACCATGGCCTCATTGAGTAGCGGCCCCGGTGATTATGAGTTCTTCTTTATCTTGGAGTATCAGGATGGTGCCTGGACGGTTCGGAATGAACCAGCCAAACTTACAACGAGCTCACCCAGCTCAAGCGCGAGCAGCTCCGGCACCTCCGTTTAGAACCCCGGTCATATCGTAGTCGTGCGAAAATCTCTGTGCCCCGTGTTTTTCGTCATCTACCGCCGCTTTTACGGCGTTGAAGGCGCACACAACATTGGGCTGGCCGCTCCCCTGCGATATTCTGGAATTAGTTCAATACCGGCACATACTTTATTCACCTCAGAAAGAGCCCCATGTCTACCATGTATACCCGCCGCACCGCCCTGACCGCACTGGGCCTGGGCACCGCTGCACTTCTTGCCGCATGTTCCTCAAAGTCCTCCGAATCTTCAGCAACCGCGAGCGCATCCGCACCCGAGTCTTCGGCATCCGCGAGCGCAACCGCATCCGTCTCCCCCACCGCGGAGGCAACCACCATCGTTGAGCCCGGCCCCAGCATGAAGGGTGAGGTCGTTCTTGCCGATTACTCCTCCACCGGCACTTTTGAGCCCGGCACCAAGGAGCACAAGGCAGTGAACGTTGCGATCCCCGTGGAGCCGGCGAAGCTGCGTGAGAACAGTGTTGAAGGTCTGCACGCGTTCATCGCGTACTGGCAGGCTACCCTGAACTACCTGCTGCTGACCGGTGACGGTGTACGCTTCACGAACATTGACCACACCGGTGACTACTCGACTGTGGCTGAGTTTTTCCAGAGCATGTACGCTTCGGAGAGCGGCTGGGTGATCGGTTCGGAGCGTCCGATGATTCTGTCGCTGACTGCTGACCGCCCGACCAAGGACATCCGCACCGGCTACTACACTTGGGCAACCGAGATGGTGATTGATGGTGCTGAGGGTGCTGGCGTGTACAGCAAGACTAATGATCGTGTGCAGCCGCTGACCGAGGTGTTCAAGTACCCGGGTAAGCCGGTGGCTGGTCAGATTGTGGCGCACTACCAGGACGGCACTTGGCGTATGGTGCGTCGCGCTCCAGGTACTGCGTCTGCTTCGCCGGTTCCGTCGCTGAGCCCGAGCGCTTCGGCTGAGGGTACTGCGTCTGCGGAGGCTACCACTGCTTCTGCTGAGGCGTCGGCACAGTAGATTCCGGGTCCCCTATACCGCTGAGAAGCCACATGTGTTTCGAGAAGCCACCATTATGGTTGCTTTTCGAAACACATGTGGCTTTTCGCCTTTATTCTTTGAGAGGCTCACTGCGCCGCCATAGAATCTAAAAGATCATCCGACAGATACAGACAGATATAAACAAAAAACCTTGATTCCGAAGAACCAAGGCTTTTTTCCTAGTGTGACCCCAACCGGATGGGTACGGTGATGAGGGCGCATAATGCCGAGCGCGCGAGGGATTTCATTATGCGTCCGAATGCCACGCCGTAAGAAGTGGCGGGGCATGATGCCGAGCGTGCGAGGGATTCCATCATGCCCCGGAGTGCCGCGACGTAAGGAGCGGCGCCGTGAGAGGCTCACGGCGGCACCATAGAATCTAAAACCAATTTCACCGAATAAACAAATAAACCCTCAGTCAGAAGACTGAGGGTTTATTTCCTAGTGGTGACCCCAACCGGATTTGAACCGGTGTTGCCGCCGTGAGAGGGCGGAGTACTAGGCCGCTATACGATGGGGCCGTGAGATTTACATCTCTTTTACCAGGTCTCCCTGGCAACACATATAACTATACAGAGCTTCCCAGGAACAACCAAATCGAAAAGCAGTGAATTGAGTCACATATTTTACACCGAGTGCAAGACCCTCAGCACCGGCTCTTTTACAGCTGCACCAGGCGCCCCCCCCCCGCAGATAGACACAAAAATGCGCCCCGCACAGTGTACGGGGCGCATCCGCTCAAACTAGAGCAAGAAACTATGCCTTACGGCGGCGAAGCACCATCACAGCGGCACCGGCAATCAGCGCGAACGCACCGACAGCAGCCAGGCTCAGAACGTTCTGAGCACCGGTCTTAGCCAGCGAGCCCTTGCTCTGAGGCGCAGACTTGGTAGCCGAAGCGCTCACCTGAGCATCGGAGTTAGAGCCCTTAGGCTGGGAGTCAGACTTCACCGAAGAAGAGTTCTTCAGCGGCGCGGTCTTCGCGGTGGTTCCCAGCTGGTCGTTAGCTTCCTCAGCCTTCGGTTGCTCACCCTTGGGCTGATCAGCCGCCGGTTTCTCTGCAACTGCAGCAGATGCGGAGGGTGATGCCGAGGCGTTAGCGGGGAATGCCGGCTCGTCAGCCTCATCGCGGTTATCTGCGTTGCCGGCATCCTTCGCGTCGTTGACGATCAGCGAAACAGCCGAATCGTAATTGCGGTTGGTTGCCACGTCAGAACCAGCGGTGACGGTACCGAGCATGTAGCCCTGGCTGTACTGCATGGTGTTCGCGGGAACACGCAGGGTCGCGTCGAAGGAGTACTTGCCGGTGCGTGCGTTGTAGACAAACGCGCTCGCCGGAACGACAGTGGAGACCTTCTGGATGCTTGCCAGTTCGCTATCGGTCAGCTTGTCGAAACCCATCGACCATTCGCCTTCCTTGACGAGGAACAGGCGAACACCTTCGGCCGGGGGCTTCTCAAAGTCATAGCCGGACACGTGGAAGGTGTAGGGGCGGGTAATGTCGACGGTACCCTCAGCGAAGTTCAGGGTGGGGTCAATCAGCACCGCGGTAGCCTGCTTCGGGTAGCCCTGGAAGGGAACCTTAGCGGGGTTAATGGTCGCGGTGGAGGTGAACTCACCCTCGGAAACCTCAGCGTAGAACTTCACAATAGAGTTCGGAACCAGCTTCTGCTGCGAGGAAGGAATAGCCTTGCCGTTGCGGTCAACGGTCGCCTTGGAGGTGTAGGTGTCGGTCATGGAGCCGTCACCGGTCTTCGAGTTCAGCACGTAGGGTACCGCCGCGGTGGTGTTAGCAATGTCCTGCTTGTCCACTGCGATGACGGAGCCATCCTCGGTGACGGTCAGGTCGTTAGCCTTACCGCCGTTCATCTCAACCTCACCAATCACGCGGTCAGCCTTGGCGTCGAAGATGGCGATCTTGCCGGTACCGAAATCGGTCACGTACACCAGGTCGCGGTCCTCGTCGTTCTCCATGGACAGCGCCTGGGTGCCGAACTTAACGAACTTCTTGAACGCACCGGTGGTCAAATCGTAGACGGAGATACCGGAGTTCACGCCGTCCACGCCCTGCGAGGAGACGTAAATTTCGTTCTCGGAGTGGTCAATAGTGACGTCAGAGGGACGAACCTCAACGGAGGAATTCTCGCCCCGGGTCTGAATAACCTGCTCAGTCTTGAAGGTCTTGGTGTTGATGACGAAGACCTTGCCGCCGGTACGCTCGGGCACGTACAGCTTGTCGCCGTCAACGGTCATGTTCATACCGACGTAGCGGGTGCCGCCGTTGGGGGCGCCTTCCAACTGCAGCTTGGTAACCTCGAAGGTCTTCATGTCGATCGCGGACACGTAGTAGCGGCCGGTCACGAACACCTTGCCGGAGTTGTGGTCCACCAGCACGGAGCGGGGGTGCTCAATCCAGTTCGGGTCGCTCTCGGCGATGCCGTGGTTAGTCCAAATCTGCTCCATGGTGTTCTGGTCGAACACAGACAGGGAGTTGTCGGTGGTGTTAGTAACCCACACGGTGCCGGATACGTCATCAACAGTGATGCCGTACGCGGAAATGTAGCCGAATTCGCCGTTCTTATCCAGCTCGAAGGGAAGCGCTGCTACTTCTTCAATCTGAAGAGTGTCTGCGTTGACACGAGCAATGGTGGAGGCGAGGTCGCCGCGTGCACCCACGCCGACCATCCAAATCTTGTTGGTCGCCTTAGAGTAAGCAACCTGGTACTGGCCGGGCAGACCCTGGGTAATCTGCGCGACGGACGCGGAGGTGTCAACAACGCGGCTCAGCGATGCGGTGGAAGGAGCCGAGGCGCTGGGCGAAGCGGTCTGATGTGCGGTATTCGGTGCTGCGAAGGAGGCAGGAATCATGGCTGCGCCGGAGATTGCGAGCGCGAGGGAGCCGACGGCGAGCCCCTTCAGTGCTTTGCCCGAGGAGGGAGTGAGGTTCAATGTGTGTCCTTCAAATGTGTAACGGAAGTGCTCACATGCCGCATGCGAATGCTAACGAGACACCCGTGAATATGCGGTGACATATTCGACGGCACGAAAAGCAGAAGTGTAGGTAACGCATAAATTTACTTACCTTCTAATCCTCAGTGTTTTCCTAGGAAAATACAAGCAGCGACGTGGGTGTGTTTTGTGTTTTTGTGAGTGATCCCCTAATTCACCTTCAGTATCACGTGAAGGTTGATGTGTATCCAGGATTTTTCCTTGCTCTTACGGGAAAAAACCCTGGTCACGAGGGGTATTGTGATGCTTTTATATTTACACATTAATGTAAAAGTTTAGGTGAGGCGCGCCAGCGACATTCACCACGGGCCACATATTTTTTCAACATTCAAAACCTATATTTTTACAAGCAAGTGCACATATATAAATATGCTTTAAAAACCACCCACCCAGAATAACCCCAAGCAGGCGCACAAAAGGCGGGTACCCCCTCCCCCAGATTCGAAGAATCCGAAAGAGAAAATACCCGCCTTCTCACGCGTTACATCGAGCATTTACGCCCGAAAACTAAACGCTACGCTTATGCCTTGCGGCGGCGCATCACCAGGGCAGCACCCGCAATCAGAGCCACAGAAGCGAAAGCAACCAGCGGCATCACAGCGTCAGCACCGGTGTTCGCCAAAGCGCCACGCGAAGAGCCAGCCTGCGAGGAACCAGCGTCGCTCTTAACTACCGAGGAGCCACCGCCCAAATTATCGGAGCCACCAGCAGAGGAACCGCCGTTCTTCACAGCCGAACCGGACTTATCAGCCTTCACAGCATCCGGAGCGGGCTTGGAGTCAGACTGAGATGCCTGATCCTTGGAGGTCTGGTCCTTGGAGGTCTGATCCTTAGCCTCTGCGGTGTTCTCAGACTTAGCGTCAGACTTCTTATCCTCAGGCTTCGGGTCAGCAGGCTTCGGATCTGCAGGCTTCGGATCTGCAGGCTTCGGATCAGCAGGCTTCGACTCCTCAGCCTTCACACCGGTCACCGTCGGGTAACCCGCAAACTGAAGCGAAGTCGGGGTGATACCCACCGGAGCTGCGCTCGCGTCGGTGTCCTTCAGGCCAACCTTGAACTTCAGAATCGAGTTAGCCTTCAGCTGCTGAACCGATGCGGGAACGTCGTTACCCTGGCGGTCCTTGCCGGGCAGAGTGGTGTACTCGCTGGCGGTGGTAATCTCGCCGGTGGTGCCGTTGAGCACGTAAGGCAGGGTCACCTTCTCGTCGCGGTCCTTCTTGTCGAGAACCAGCACGGAGCCGTCCTTGAGCAGGGTCACGTCGTTCGCGGCTGCACCGTTCATCTCGACCTCGCCGATGACCTCGTCAGCGCGGCCGTCGAAGACAGCCACCTTACCGGTACCGAAGTCGGTTACGTACACCAGGTCGCGGTCCTCATCGTGCTCCAGGGCGAGCGCCTGGGTGCCGAACTTGACGAACTTCTTGAACTCGCCGGTGGTCAGGTCGTACACGGAAATACCGGAGTTGACGCCCTTCACACCCTGGGAAGATACGTAAATCTCATTCAGCGAGTGGTCCACAGCAACGTCGGAGGGGCGAACCTCAACGGTGGAATCCTCACCCTGAGTCTGGATGGTCTTCTCAACCTTGAAGGTCTTGGTGTCCACGACGAAGAGCTTGCCGCCGGTACGCTCGGGAACGTACAGCTTACCGCCGTCCAGGAACAGGTTCATGCTGATGTAGCGAGTACCGCCTTCGGGGGCACCCTCAAGCTGAATCTTCTCAACCTGCTTAGTCTTCAGGTCAATAGCAGAGACGAAGAAGCGGCCGGTCACGAACGCCTTGCCGGACTCGTGATCAACCAGAACGGAGCGGGGGTGCTCGATCCAGTTCGGGTCGTCCTTCTTCACGCCCTCGTTGCTCCAGATGAGCTTGAGAGTCTGCTGGTCGTACACTGCCACGGAGTTGTCGGTGGTGTTGGTAACCCAGACGGTGCCGTCCACGTCATCAACGGTCACACCGTACGCGGAGGTGTAACCGTACTGGCCCTTGTCGTTCTTCTTCACGGGCAGCTCGGCGAAAGCCTCGGTCTGCAGAGTGTCTGCATCCACGCGTGCCAGGGAGGAAGCGAGGCCGCCGCGTGCACCCACGGTGGGCACGAACAGCTTGTGGTTCTTCTTGGAGTAGCCAACCTGGAACTGGCCGGGCAGACCCTGAATGATGTTCGCAACGCTACCGTTTGCGTCCACGGTGCGGTGTGCCTCGGTGGAGGGGGTGGTGGCGTTGTTGTCGGCCGCCTTGGTCTTGGTGGCGGTTGCCGGGTAGCCCTGGAACTCGCGGGTTTCGGGGGTGACCTGCTTGACCTCGGAGTTGTCGCCTGCGGTTGCGGTGACCTTGAACTTCAGGATGGAGTTCGCCTGAATCTCGGAGGTCTTGGCGGGAACCTCGTTGCCCTGCTTGTCCTTAGAAGGCTTGCTGGTGACCTTATCTGAGGTGCTGACGGTGCCGGTGGTGCCGTCGAGGACGTAGGGCACAGTTGCGGTTGCGCCAGCCTGCTTGTCCACAGCGACAACGGAGCCGTTGGGCAGTACGACCAGGTCGTTTGCCTTGCCGCCGTTCATGGCGACCTCAGCGATCAGCTTGTCTGCTGCGCCGCCGTCAATCACGCCGACCTTGCCGGTGCCGAAGTCAGAGACGTACACCAGGTCGTTCGCCTCGTCGTTGTCCAGCGCGAGTGCCTGGGTGCCGACCGGGATGAACTTCTTGAACTCGTGGGTGGTCGCGTCGTAGATGGACACGCCGGAGTTCGCTCCCTTCACGCCCTGGGAGGAGACGTAAATTTCGTTCTGGGAGTGGTCAATCGCGATGTCGGAGGGGCGAACCTCACCCTCAGCGTTGCCCTTGGTGTCGAAGCTGGTCTCCACCTTGAAGGTCTTGGTGTCGATGACGAAAATCTTGCCGCCGGTACGCTCGGGCACGTACAGCTTACCGCCGTCAACCAGGATGTTCATGCTGATGTAGCGGGTGCCGCCGTCGGGTGCGCCTTCGAGCTGGATCTTCTCAACCTGCTTGGTCTTCAGGTCAATCGCGGATACGAAGAAGCGGCCGGTCACGAACGCCTTACCGGACTCGTGGTCAACCAGAACGGAGCGGGGGTGCTCAATCCAGTTCGGGTCGGTCTCCGCGATACCCGCGGTGGTCCAGACCTGCTGCATCGTTGCCTGATCGTACACGGACACGGAGTTGTCGGTGGTGTTGGTAACCCAAACGGTGCCGTCTACATCGTCAACGGTGATGCCGTAGGCTGCGTCGTACTGGTAGCCCTTGTCGTTCTTGACGATGGGCAGCTCGGCGACAGCCTCAATCTTCAGGGAGTTTGCGTCAATGCGAGCGATAGTAGAAACGTGCTTGTCGCGGTCTGCAGTGCCCGCAACCCAAATCTTGTTGGTCTTCTTGGAGTATGCGACCTGGAACTGGCCGGGCAGGCCCTGAGTGATCTTAGCCATCGCCTTATCGGTGATGGTGCGAGCGTCAGTGCTCTGGCTTGCCGCCGGGGTGGAGTCTGCCGCGAACGATGCGGGGATGGTGGCAACGCCGGAAATTGCCAGTGCCAGCGATCCAACGGCGAGGCCCTTGAATGCCTTGCTTGAAGCGAGGTTCATATGTATGTCCTTTTTCGTGGGTGGCGCGTGAAGGTGCGTCTCTCCCCCACCGATGGGTGGTGAGGCGCCGCGTTTTTCCTGCTCTTTGGTATGGGTTTCGTGGGCCCATGAGGAAGGAAACTAGTCTTCACACAGTATTAAGTAAGGCAACCTTTAACTTACCTTCTAGGTAATACTTACTTAGCGCACAGGATTTTGCAAGATTTTAGGCATATATAACGCAAAATTTCATATGCCAGGCACAGCCTGTCACTAAAACTCCCCGAGGTGCGGCAATGTAGCAGCACGGCACGACTCGGCGCCCCGAAATAATGCGTCAAAACGGCACCCCAGCATAGTGCCTCGGCATAGCGCGCCGCAGGGCGCCACCCAAGGGGCACCGTAAAAGGGCATAGAGGAACCCCCGCCTCCAGCAAAAGCCAGAAGACGGGGGTTCCACGCACCCCAACGCACGGTACCTAGGTGACACGGTGCCAGGGGTGACTAAATATTAGGAGACATACGAGAAGTCAGTGAACAGCAGGTTCTGCAGCTTGTAGCGGCGAATGAAACGAGCCAGCTCCGCGCGAGTAGTCGGCGCGGTCGGGTTGAACACACCCGAAGAATCCAGAACAATGTCGTTCGCGCCAGCCCACGCAACGTAACGGTGCAGAGTACCGGCACCGAGCACGTCGCGGAAACGAGAACCAGCGGCCTCGTTCATTTCAGTCAGCTGAACCTCCGCGTTGTACTGGAACAGCACAGCCGCCAGCTCCTCGTGAGAAACCGGTGCGGTCGGGTCAATCTTGTCGCCGCCGGTGAGCGGCTCAGTAATCTTGCGGTCACGAGCCCAGTGCAGGGCGTTCGCGGTCGGGCGGCCTGCCGCATCCGCGAAGGGTGCAACCTCAGAGTTTTCGCTCACGCCAGCGTGACCGGCAGCGTGGTTCAGCAGAGCAATAAGCTCCTCACGGGTCACGGGGCGGTCCGGCTCAAACACGCCAGTCTGCGGGTTCGGCATCAGCCACTTCTTCTGGTTCGCCATGCGGATATCCTCAGCGAACGGGTGGTTATCCGGAACATCCTCGAAAGAAGTCTTCAGGATCTTAGTCTCAGCCACCGGGATGCGCGCAGCAATCTGGTGGGTAACCTCCTGACCCCACGGGTCGGAGCAAATATCCAGCTGCAGGGCGTGCTGGACACCCTCACCCTGCATCAGCTCGATGGGGAACTGGTCGCTACCGCTGAAGCTGTCAGCGTCACCGTCAAATTCGGGGGTGAGCGGCCAGGAGCGCAGAGTTTCGAAAGAGTCGTTACGAACGTAGCCGTGGCGTACGGTCAGGGTGGTGTCTTCGGTGAGGAATTCGCGCAGACCGTGTGCAGTGTAGTTGACGGTCATACCGGTTTCGGTGATGGTGGCACGCTGAATGACGAGGCGCGGGCCTTTAGTTTCCTCGGTTGCCGGGGCAAGGTTTGCGGGAGCTTCGTCAGCCTGAGCGGCCTGTGCCTGCAGGGTCAGTGCGCCTGCAGCGGCGGCGGCGGAAGCACCCTTTACGAAAAATCGTCGTGAGAGTCGATGGGTAAGCAAGGGCATGATTGTCCTATTCAGTTCTTGTTTGAGTTGAGTGAGTTACGGGTGGCAGGACGCGCGGACAGCGGCGTAAACGGTGAGTGAGGCCGATACGTTGGGTTCCCTCCCCTGTATGCGTGAGTGAGACGCAGCGACCGGGGTGCGGGTGTCTGTCGGACGGATGTGCGGTGAGTGAGACCGGCGCGAGTTCCCTGACCCAGTCATCTAGCGTACCTTAAGGTCTCCTTAAAGCGAAGACGAAACGGCGGTGATTTTACGCCCATTTTCGATGTTCAACGAAGTAGGGGCGATATCTGGCAAGGTTTGCCGGAAGTTGGTATGCCGGAAGTTGGTACGGGTTTTCGATGGGGCGGCCTCAGCCGCTCTACGCCGGGGCGTTCCGGGATATGGAATATGTGGGGTTCTGAGGTTTTATGTGCGACACGCCGTTTCGAACCCTTTTCAAAGAGTTATAGTTATTGGTACCCTATCACTGTTTCTATATCCTCAACAAAGGAGTTACCCATGGAGGCCAAGGAATTCTCTGAGAAGGCTCTCCTCTTTTTCGCCAAGTCCAAGTACGCCGACCTTTTCGGCGTAGCACTGGTTATCGCCATCGCAGTCGCATCAGGATACCTGGGCACCCGCCTCGACAAATACGTCGACTGGGGCCCGATTACGCCCTTCATCCCCCTCGGTGTGATTTCCGTGATTAACGTGGGCATTTCAATGATGTCTACCCGCCTGACCGGCCGCCTCTCAAACATCGGCAACGTGCTCGGCATTATTAACACGGCGCTGTCTGGCGCGATTGACTACATTCTGGGCAACAAGGCGGCAATCATCACCTACCCGGTGACCTTTATCGTGTACACCTTCGCAATTCGTAGGTGGCAGAACTCCGAACGCGGCAAGGCAATGGAACCGCCGACCGGCGCGAAGGGTCAGCTGATTATTAGCGGTATTGTGGTGGGCTCGTTCGCGTTCTCCCTGGTCGCGAACTACATTGGCTACGGCGGCAAGACCTCGTTCCTGTTCTGGATCACGACCGTAGTGTTTGGCCTCTCCCTGTCAGCAAACATTCTGAACGCGCTCAAGCTCACGATGCAGTGGCAATTCTGGTTCCTGTACAACACAGTGCAGTGCGTGAAGGCGCTGACTCAGGGCAACTTTGCGAACGTCGGAAAGTATATCTTCTACATCATCAATAGCGTGGCGGCGCTCCTGCTGTGGACCCGAAATGGCACCGCAGCCAAGGGTACCGTGGCGGTGGCGTAAGGGGCGGTTCCCTGGCGCACCAGCTACCGCATATCCACCCAGCGATATGTAGACGCTCAACATTACAGATGGAGGGGCCCTCCGGTGATTCAACCGGAGGGCCCCTCCCCTGCATTTTGCGGGCATATTTGCCGGCGTTATTTACCAGTATGGGTAAGCGGCTAGGTTAGCCCAGCGGAATCGCGCTACCCTTCAGAACCTGACGCTCAGGTGCCGAATCACTACCCACCTTCGCGATGGGAAAAGCAACAAAGGCCTGAACGCCCTTCTCACGAAGAATCGCCTTCTCATCCGCCAGCTCGGACACGAAAATGTCAGTGCTCAAAGAACCGCGTTCCATCGCCTTGCCGAGTTCGTCAACCACCCTACGGTAGGGGTGGCTGCGCAGCACGGTTCGCAACCGGGCTGGCGTAACCCTTCCGGAGGATACCGGAAGCACCATGAGCCGCGGGTGCAAAGCATTGTACGGGTAGGCACCGGGGGTCACGCCAATCCGGTGGATCTGGTGAATCACCGGGAAATTCGCAACACCCACCAGCGCACAGAAGGCGAGCGCAGTGTCCGTCGGCTGCGGGACGGTGAAACCGGTTCCGGTTCGGGATTCCGGCTTATTATCCAGCGAGTCGTACAGGGTCTGCCCGGTAATGCCGCGGAGCATCGCGGAAGGTTCCCAGGTTGCCAGATCCGCGCACATCAGGCGCAGGCGGTCCTTAACGAACTCTTGGCCCTTGTTGCGGGTCTTCATCTCCCAGCGAGACGCGCCGTGATCCGGGCGAGGTGCCTTGGCTTCAAAACGCCAGTAGGAAGGTTCGCCCAGGCCGGAGATCCAGAGCAGAGACAGCAGGTCGTCACGTTCCATCAGCGCATCCAGATGAGCCTGTCGGGTCTTCTGGTGAGAAGCCCAGTCGTCCGGGTACTTCTCCGCGTCGATTCCTCGAATACGCGGGGAGAACGGGGAGAAAACAGCTGCTTCCTTACCCGCACCGTAGGACTGGTCGACGTTCACCCAGCTACCGTCAGCAGCCAGGGAAGAAACGTAGGAGTGCACGCACTCGGCAATTTCTTCTTCTGACACGCCTTCAGCATGCATCTGGGCGCGCGGTTGACCCTCCTGAGACCAACCGACAGTGACGGTTCCAGGGTGCTTCTGCTCAACCATCAGGGACAGCCCGTAGAGGGCAAAATGGGTCAATGCCGAGGTGTAGTCACCGGCAATAGTCAACGTTGCCATTAGTGTCCCTCCCGTGAAATCTGGGCGTCTGCTGCGCGTTCAACGGCCTCAAGGTAGGCGGTAGCGTACGGGCCGTAGGTGCGGCTCGTCTGCTCCATGAGGTTATCCCAGTAGCCGACGTTGAAGAGTCGGGTCGCCTGTTCCTTGAGCGCTTCGTAGTCCGTTCCCTCGGGCAGGTAGCCTTCCTTGAGCAGGAAGCCTGCGTCGTGGGCGAAGGAAAACCGGCCGTGACCGTGGCTGCAACCAATGATGCGCAATACCAGGTCACGGTGCTCCCCCACCTTTTCGGGCGAGGCCGCAACCATGAGTGCAGACAGCTGCTCGTGACGCCAGCCCCTCGGCAGGGCGCTGCGGCTGCGGGCGCGGTACGCCTCTGCCACGGAACGGTGGCCGCTCTTTGCGAGCGCGTCCGCATCCGGGTCTGCACCCAGCATCTGCTGGAAGCGCAGGTCACGCTTGCCCTCGTCGTGGTACTTTGCCGCCAGTTCCAGTGCTTCGGAGAATTCCGGTGCCAGGCCGAGGTTCTCGGCAAGCTGGCGGGTACGCTCAGCAACATCGTTCTGGTGGTCGTCCAGAAGAACAGGATCGGTCGGGGCCAATTCCTGAGCGATATCGGAACCTTCAATAGACTTTTTGTCGTCGGTCACGTCGGCGTACCAGGCGATAACTTCCTGACCGCCCTCAGCCTCGGTAGAAAGCTCAGAAGCAATCACCTTCTGGCCGTCCGAAGCTTGGCTATCGAGCAATTCTGCTACTTCATCGGGTGAGAGGCCCAGGTATTTCCTGAAGCGTTCCTCACGGTCCGCGCACTTCTCATACACGTAGAGCTCGGCCACGCAGAGCTCGTCATCATCGAGGAAGGGCACAGCCTTCAGCTCGTCCTTCTTAGAAGGCAGCTCACGCTGAGTCACGGCAATGCCCTGGTTCGTGAACGGAATGCTACCCATATCAAGAATCAGAACGTCACCGGGAGCCAACGTCTGGCTGCTCTCTTCACCCTGGTCAGCATCCTGCCACAGAGAAATTTCACCCTGACGGTAAAGGAATTTACGCGGCTTCACGCCGTGCTCATCCTGGTAGTCCAGAATCTCCTTGAGAATCTTCAGATTCGCGGGGAAGGTTTCCTCGTCGCGCGGTGCGAAGTAGCTGGTCTTGAGAATCTCCATGGCGGCAGAAATGTTGCTCGGCAGGTTATCGCGCACGATAACACCGCCCATTGCGGTTTCTGCCTCCAGGGAGTCATGCAGCCACAGGTCAAGGTCCGGCTCATCGTACGGATTCTCGTCGGTACGCGAGAATTCCAGCAGATCAGGCCATTCCGGGCGCTGGTAGAGCAGACGCTCCGGGGAGGACTGCACCGGCGGGTTCTTCACCATTGCGGCGGGGTTCACCGACGGGTTCTCAGCACCGTTGAGCGCTTCGAGCCATGCATACGCATTGCTCAGGTCGACTGCTCTGTAGGGCGGCGCGTCCTTCTTTACCGAGTCACCGCTCGCAGGCTCAATAACGACGACCTTAGAATCATCGCGGTGGCCCAGACGGTTAACACGTCCGAAGCGCTGCGCCAAGGAAGAAGCCGGAGCCAGCTCAGTCACCAGGTCAGCAAAGTCAACGTCAATACCGACTTCGAGAGTCTGGGTGGCAACAACAACCTTCACGGACTTATCGCCTTCGGTAGTGAAGAGGTCGGGGTGCAACTTTTTCAGGTCGTACGGGCGCATGCGTCCTACGAGAAGCTGGACCTCATCCTCTGCCAGATCCTTAGCGAGTTCCTCCTTGATGGAGATAGCCGTCCGCACATGGTTGACAATACAACCGACAGTGTGGGCTACTTCCGAACCTTTACCCACCTCACGGTGGGCAAGGAAATCTTTAATAGCGTCCACAGCGGCCTTCACGGTCGCAGCATTACCGGGCTTACCATCCCACTTATCGATGGGGCGGAGCACCAGTTCCTTATGCGAGTAGACACGGCGGTGCAGCTCTTTATCATTCGGGCTATCGAGAGCTTCAATGTCAACACCCAGGGTGGTCGATTCGCTATCCCCAGTGGAGGGGGTAGCGGTCGTCTCAACCACCTGCAGGGTGGGAACACCCAGGTTGACCTCGCGCTTCTGCAACTCGGCAATACGCTGAGTCGTGTGCAGCAGCTGACGGTTCATGTGTGCCTCGTCGAGCACCATGACGGTGTCCATGGTCAGCAGGGCGGTCTCACGCGGGCGGGCAGCCTTGGTGCTGCCGTAGCCGCGGAAGAGCGCTCGCGAACCGTACATATCCGGGGTTGCGGCAATGATTGCGCAGGCCGAAATGTCGGTGACCGGCAGGTTGCGGTTCGAGAGTTCGCCACGGATGTGGCCAACTTCGAAGGGGGCGCTCCTTTGGTCATCGTTACGGGTCTGGAAGCTCTGGAGAGCTTCAGCAACCCTACGCAGAATACCGGGCTCGCCGGATTCATCAGCGAGCGCATCCTTCAGATCGCCGAGAATCTTGTCGGCACGGGTTGCCTGGCTATCGACCAGCGCACGACGTCCCACGGTCACGCAAAGGCGACGGGGAACGCGCGGCGCGGCGCCAACCGCTGCGAGCGCATTCGCAAAGAGGTGGATATCAACCACGGAGGACTTACCGGAGCCGGTCGGTGCGTTAATACGTTCCGGCCATACGCCGTGCTCGCAAATGTGGTCGAGCACTTCTTCCTGCCAGCTAAAGGGGTCGTGCCCTTCGTTGAGTGCGGCAAAGAAGACACCGAACTCATCACGAGTGATGGAGGGCAGCGCGGTAGTGGGGCTAGTCATGCTCTTCCTCCTTCTTGCGGCGGCCGTATTCTTCGGTGGGCACGTCGAACGGAACCAGCAGGCCGCCGCCCATGTGACGGGACTGGCCGATGGCTACGAGGGTCGTGTCCGTTGCCAGGTTGCCGAGGTCTACGATGCCGCGCCACGGCTCTGCGGGCAGAGTGCGGGGCAGCTTGTAGGCGTAGGCAGCGGGGTTCTGGGTTACACGGTGAGCTTCCAGGACCTTGGCCTCAGCCTTTTTGGCGACCTGGTCCCTCAAACTGCGAATTCGTTCGCGTGAGGTTTCAGCCTCGGGCGCTTCGAAGCTGTCACGCCACACGTAGGCCATGGAAAGCAGAGCGGCGTCAGCGAAGGTCCAGGCCTTCGTCTCAGCCTTCTTCGGGCGGTTGAAAACGCGCGATTCGGGAACGGCCGCGCTGAGGGTACGCCACAGGCGCTTGTACCCGGTCTTGGGAGTATCCCAGAAACCCTGCGCGGGCAGGCGCTTCTGGCGAAGCTTCACGGTCAGTCGGGGGAAGTCCTGAGCGTAGAGGGTTTCTACGCTCCTGAGCGCGATACCGAGTTCTACAGCTTCATCAGTCGGGGCGCTTGCCGGGACCAAGACGAGCAGGACTCCCTGAGACTTCACCTCACGACGCAGATAGTCGGGCAGGTAGCGGGAAGGCAGGTACTGCAGCGCCAGGCTGTTGGCCGGCTTGTGACCCTTGGGGTACCTGCCGGTGATGAGGCTGGGCGCGCCGAATCCTGCGGCAGCTACGAGAGCCTTGTGCAGCAGGGAGCATGCCTTGACGTACTGTTCGGGCTTCAGCTCTTCACCATCTACTTCGAGGAGCCACAAGTATTCCCAGGGGCTGGTGGAGGTTTCAGCCTCCACAGGCTGGTACTTAATGGATCCGAGGCCTGCGGTGGGTACCGGGGAAGGATGCAAGGTGTCTTCTTTGTTGGTCTTGTCCGCTGATTTGGTGGGCACCTTGACGGGGTACGCTTCTGCGTGGGCACGCATGAGCGCGTCGATTCGACCGGATACGGGCACGCGGATGGGCATGCCGCCTGCTTCGAACGGACCCGACTTAGTGTCGATGATGTGGGTGGGTTCCACGTCTCCGGTGTAGAGGGCGGCAAAACTGCTGGATTCTCCGAGGGAGGGTACTTCTCCGCAGAGCTGGGTGATGGTTTCCGCAATGTCGACGGGCACCTTATCGTACTGCCAGCCGATGGTGTCGGATACAGCCCAGCCGTCGGATACTGCACGAGGCTCGGTCTGCCGTCCCTTGGCTGAGCGCGCTACCTCGCGGTACATGAATCGGCTCATCTTGTTGCGTGAGCGGTACACGGGGCACATGTCGGGAAGCTGCAACCCGGTCGGGGGGTTCTCCTCAAGCCACTTGAGGGCCTTGAGTGATTCTTCCGAGGGGGCCAATTGCCCGTTTTCGATAATTGCGTGAGGTCCCTGCGCGGCCGCGCTGAGGAGCGCGGCCTGCAAGCGGGCAGGGTCGGGGAAGGCGTCGGGGCTTCCGTCCGCCTTGTGGCCCTGGTATACGCCGAGCGGGAACCTCGCGAGAATTCCGAGGTTCGTCATATTATTCAGCGTCCTCCGCAGTGGCGTTCTTGATGATGATGGAGTTGCCGTCGACGTTGAAAGTCTGGCCATTCCAGTCAGCCACGCCTGCCTTCTTGGCATTCTCGATAGCCTCGAGGAGCAACTGGTCGGTGTCTTCAACGGTCAGGGGTGCGAAGGGCTTCTTCTCGCCGAAACGCTGGTCGAGGGTGACAACGGGTGCGGCAGATTCGATCAGGTCACAGTTGGCACGGATGTAGAGTTCACGCTCCGCACGGGCAATAGCGTTGAGGCCGAGTGCGGCAAGAAGTGCACGCGCGGCAACATTCTTGGTCTCGTCCTGACCGAAGCGCAGCTGACGCAGGGTGGCGAGGCTCAGAACCCAAGAGCGAATAATGCGGCGGCAAGCTACAGCACCGGTTTCTTCGAGCGAGGGCGGGATGCTACCCAGGCCGATACCAGAGGCCGATACGTGAGCGGCATCCTTGTTCTTTGCCTTGGAAGCAGCCGCGATTGCATCACGGTTCTTCTTAATGTTTTTGGGGCTCAGTTCCGCTTCCTGGTCGTTGACCAAGGATTCCATATCCTTGGGAGCAAGCTTCACGCTGGCGGCTACGGCGTCGACGCGGGCACCGCCACGGCGTGCCTGTCGGTGTTCAGCACCAGGATCCTGGTCTGCGAGAACGCCGATGATTTCACCGACGAGGGCGCTGCGCAGGCGAACCTGGTTACTCTTGCGGGTGGAGTCCCATGCACCGAAGAGAAGTGCTGCGGGGGCGGTGTTGAGCAGTGCACTCATATCTGCGGGGGTGCAGTTGCGCAGTGCACGGTAGTCGTCGTTTTCAGTGATGAGCTTGCCGTCGATGGTGCCGGCGCGGAAGTGGCCGTCGAAGACGCGGTGGGAGAGTTCCATGTCGGTGTATTCGACGGGGCCGTTTTCGGTCTGGTAGGTGACGACGGCGCGGGGAATCTTTACGACTGCTTCGTCACCGTACTGGCGGCCCTGTTCGATGGCGGCTTCTGCGCGGTTGAGTTCGGACTGCTTGCTGTCGATGAGGACGACCTTCTGAGACTTGCCCTTGACGACCTTTTCGGCGTCTTCGGAGTCTTCCGGGTTCTGAATCTCTTCCACAATGTAGCGGGTTTCGTAGGCAAAGACGGACTTCTTGTCATCAACGAACTTGGCGGGTGCCACGGATGCGTGGGGGCCTGCTGCGGGTTCGAGTTCGGTGATGGAGGTGATGACGGAGCCGCCGCCGAGCTTGACGTTCTCGATAAGGTCGGCGAGGGTAATGGTGGGCTGGGATTCGTTCTGGGACATGGTTGTCTCCTTATATATTGGGTGCACGTTTGCTTCGATGCGTTGGACGTGCACGTTTACTTGTATAGCTTTAAGCTACCTTGCTTTCCCGAATGGTGCGCGTGTTTTCGTCACGTCACTGATTCGGTGTGCCGTTTCCTTCTTCCCCTGTGCTGTCACATCCCGTGTTTTGGGTGGTGACAGCACAGGGTATAGAAGGTATAGCGTAGCCACACAAGCGGTCAGTATGCAGGCAGACTAGGAGGCCCCTCCGTACTGCCGGTATACTGATTAGGTTATGTCTGCGGCAACAGGCATAACCACCGCTTGATGCGGTTTCACTATTTTGAATAAAAGCCGCCCGTTGCGCTTCGCGTAGCGGGCGGCTTTTTACTTCTTGTGAGTAGTCGGACCATATCCTTCACCTCCAAGGTTGGGGCTAGAGCTACCCCAGCGAGCTACTGAAGCAATCTCCAAACCAGTTGATGTCTCAACCATAGCATTAAGATTCCCCATCTACAACACCCTCATACTCCCAAAAAATTTTCGCGTATAAAAACCTGGTTCTTCAATAACAACAGCTACTGAAGAACCAGGTTCTAAGAGAAAGCTCCCACGTATGTTCGCAGGAGAAACAGAAGGTGGTTGTTATGGTTCCCAAAAAATATTCGCCCCTCAATGAAAGCTCACATCCCCGTTGTGGAGCATGAGATCTAGTTAGGGAGGAATAGAGAGTTTTATAAACCGCCATCTGTTCCTCCATTATCCCCACCTCTCCTCTGCGACGCAATCGGTTCTGCCCTTCGCTCATAATCTCACCATAGCGCTGTTACAGATTACACGCATCCAGTTTGGTCATTTCAGACCCAGACATCTGACATGAGGAGTTGGCAGTAGGCGCCACATCAGCCCATATTCATGTTTTAAAGAGAAGAGCCCCGGTTTAGAAACCAATCTGGTTTCTAAACCGGGGCTACGTAACCCGCGTGAGACTTCCCGATTCATGCTCGGAATCGCAATGAAGGTTCCCCGCCCGAAGGCGGAGTAATGGCCTTAGGGATGGTAAAGCCATTCTTGAACACCATGCCTCAATGAAAGTCCCCACCTGAAAGCGGGGAAATAGCTAGCAAAACTAGCATGTTATGGCATAACCAAAACGGCTGTGGTGCGAGAGTCTCGCGGATTACGTACCCAAAGTGTACATCACGCAATATCTATGCATACCGCAGCATCGTCATCCGAAGGTGGAGAAATATCGCGGCTGTAGCGGCACAGTTCCTACACGGCGAGCCTCAATGAAAGTCCCCACCCGAAGGCGGGG
>NZ_KV801791.1:11796-12211 GCF_001810515.1 Rothia sp. HMSC075F09 | reverse complement strand
ATGAAAGTCCCCACCCGAAGGCGGGGAAATCAGTCTTGATGACCACCCGAGAGGCGGTTCATCCGTGCCTCAATGAAAGTCCCCGCCCGAAGACGGGGAAATTGCGCCAGGTGGACCGCCTCATTGACCTCACTCTCCTGCCTCAATGAAAGTCCCCACCCGAAGGCGGGGAAATCAACGATTCCCACGCGGCGCGCCCAGTCTCCGTCTGAGCCTCAATGAAAGTCCCCGCCCGAAGGCGGGGAAATGGTACACGCCCGTTACTGTGGGGCTCACCTTCAAGCCTCAATGAAAGTCCCCGCCCGAAGGCGGGGAAATGTAAACCTCGACCATCGTATCGACGTCCTGGATAGCGCCTCAATGAAAGTCCCCGCCCGAAGGCAGGGAAATTGCAGATTGCGCAGGAGCTTCTGGC
>NZ_KV801791.1:11309-11696 GCF_001810515.1 Rothia sp. HMSC075F09 | reverse complement strand
ATGAAAGTCCCCACCCGAAGGCGGGGAAATTGTTATTCCCTGCTCCATCTGGAGCGGGGCTTTCATTGCCTCAATGAAAGTCCCCACCCGAAGGCGGGGAAATTGCAGATTGCGCAGGAGCTTCTGGCTATGCCTACCCGGCCTCAATGAAAGTCCCCACCCGAAGGCGGGGAAATCCGATACACCAGGGAGTCACGACGAACGTTCGCCAGCCTCAATGAAAGCCCCTCCGAAAAGGAAAGGAAATCCAGCACCGACACATCTTGTGCAGACCAACCGGCGACGCCTCACTAAAAGTCCCCGCCCGAAATCGGGGAAATGTCATGTAGCTCTTCCAGGCTGAGGATTCCCAGGGTGCCTCAATGAAAGTCCCCACCCGAAGGCGGG
>NZ_KV801791.1:8562-11209 GCF_001810515.1 Rothia sp. HMSC075F09 | reverse complement strand
ATTGCGCAGGAGCTTCTGGCTATGCCTACCCGCCCTCAATGAAAGTCCCCGCCTGAATGCAGGAAAATAAAAGTATACCCAAGCAGCCATTCAGGCATTTAAACACTATTTACAAGCCAAAACATCACGCGAGCGACACGCCAACATTACGTCACGTGCCAGGTTCTCACGGAGACAGACAAAGCCTCCAAAGGCCATTATCCCCACCTCTACTACCAGTCCGCAATCGAACTCGTCATTCCCTCACTCCCCTGCCGCACGTCGCTAGCGAATGAGCAGCACGCGGCTAGAGAATGAGCGCATCCGATTCGGTTACCTCGCGCGCCCGGCCAATGTAGCTGAAGGTCGGCTCATCAAGCCGGGCCAGCAGCCCCAGGTCACAGAAGAGTACCGAATCTTCGTCCGGATCGATGAGTTCCTGAACTTCGTCTTTGATGCGTCGCACCTTGGCGGGGGCCGCATCCACAATAAAGACGCTGTACTGAATACGGTCCCCATAACTGAGAATGAGCTTGGCCAGCTTGGCGCGCCGCCGGTCGCTGGGCACGTCGTAAGCGATAAGTGTTCGTCGGGCGTCGTCACGCATTATCGTACGGTCACCCCCGTGTACTCGCGAGTGGTTCCGTTAATTACGCCCAGGAGCATGCGGGCCTGCACCTCAACAGCGCGGCGCCACGTCACCGAATACCCGTAGGTGGGGTGGGTAATCTCCGTGGCCATTCGCTTCTCGAACGCGGCGATGATAGTCTTCCGCCCTTCGGGTGTGAGCCGGTAGCTGCCACCAACCGCGGTGAAATGTGCCGCTTTAACCTGCTTCCTATTAATAAGAGAAACCACCACAGAATCCGCGATGACTGCACGGAACTCTTCCATAAGGTCAAGCGCGAGCGCCGGCTTATTGCGAGAGCTGCTGTGCAGGAACCCGGCATGAGGGTCGAGCCCACAGGTGAGAATCGCACGAATGCATTCTGAGCTGAGCAGCCCGTAGGCGTAGTTCAGCAGAATGTTGATGGGGTCGTTGGCACCTCTCCCCTGCCGCCCAGTCCAGGTCCAGCCGAGTTCGGTGAGCACGTCTTCTTTGAGCATGGTCGTGAAACTACCGAAGTAGAGCGAGGCGGCTTCACCTTCGATGCCGAGCAGTTCCGGGATTGAGGTAGCCTGCGGCGTGTGCTTCTGGATGTCTCGCATGGTGCGGCATATATCTGCGGCGTGGCCGTTGCGGCGCAGCAGGGTCGCTTGGTTTGCGATTTTGCTGGCAATCATGGCGGCCGCTATGGGCAAGTGCCCCTGCGCTGAGAGGACATGCTGTTGCACGCGGGCCAGTCCATTCGGTCCGGTGCCAGGTTGCGACCAGCCGTAGACTCGGCCGGTGCTGGAGCACCAGATGATGGTGCAGTTGCGCCACATGAGTTCTCGTAGAAGCGCGGAGGAAACGTCAATGTTTCCGTGGACCACGAGGCTGTGCACACGTTCGAGGGGTACGCTGCTGATTGTTTCGCCGAGGTGTTGCACGATGAGGCGCCCTTGCTGGACGGTCGCTCTTGATCCTTGCGTGGTGAGGTGCGCTACTTGGCTGTCGGGGTTGCTGGCGACGACGCGTGTAATGTTTTCTTTTCCGTGGGATTCGTCGGGTAGGCACACGGAGATGTGGGAGCACCAGCTGCAGCGGGGTGAGTCTTCGAGGGGTTGCGGTGCTGTCGGGTTGTCGATGAGTGCGCGGGTGGTGTGTACGTATTCTTCTGCGGTGCGGATGTCTTCGTCTGAGATGTCGACGGGCACGGTTTTATTGTGGTTGGTGAAGTGCACCGCGCATTCGCTGACGGTTTCGCCGGCTTCTTCGAGGCAGATTTTCTGAAGGGCAAGCTGCACCCTGTGGGCGGGCGTGACGGATGCGTTGCGGCGTACGGGGGTTGCTTTGTATTCGATGATGCGGGTAGAACCGTCTTCTTGGGGTTCGATGGCGTCGCATCGTCCGGTGAGCCCGAGGCGTGTTGATGAGATGGTGACTGCGCGCTGTTGTGTGCCGCGGGATGTTTTGGGGTCGTCGACTCGTTTGTGGGCGGACTGCCCTTCTTGCATTTGTGAGGTGTCGGTCTTTTCGCCATTGGATTCAATCCATGCGCGGCGGGGACAGTACACGGTGTGCATGACGAGTGAGATAGGAAGTTCGTCGCCTGCACTGTAAGGGGTAGACATCGGTGTCTCCTTGGTGTGAGCGAGTATGGTAGGCAGTCAGCTTTGGCTGCTTGGTTTTGAGGTTAGCACTGCGGCGGGGTGTTTTGGCTTATCAGCGAGTTTATGACGCTATTCCGGCGTGTTGAG
The DNA here is from genome assembly GCF_001810515.1 of Rothia sp. HMSC075F09. Lineage (NCBI taxonomy): Bacteria > Bacillati > Actinomycetota > Actinomycetes > Micrococcales > Micrococcaceae > Rothia > Rothia sp. HMSC075F09. The sequence continues at coordinate 8,887 of NZ_KV801791.1, read as the reverse complement.
TTTTCTGCTTGGATGTGTGGAGGAGGCGGGTGGCAGCTAGTGAGCGGGGTTTGCGGTCGGTGTTTTAGCCTGGTTGCTTCCTGTGCGGCAAAAAGGAAAAGCTCCGTTCCTGGACTGTGGCGGGTCCAGGAACGGAGCAGGAATAGGTTAGGGAAAGTCCCTACGAAACCGTAGGGAAGGTTGAGGTGTTTCCTGCGCAAGCAGGGATGAGCCCGCCTCAATGCCTTAATGAAAGCCCTTCCAAAAAGGAAGGGAAATTCCCGCCGGTGTGTGGTTTTTTGATTTACCCCTGGGCCTCAATGAAAGCCCTTCCAAAAAGGAAGGG
>NZ_KV801791.1:8223-8462 GCF_001810515.1 Rothia sp. HMSC075F09 | reverse complement strand
ATGAAAGCCCTTCCAAAAAGGAAGGGAAATGCTCTACCCATCGTGAGACGGTGGGCTGACTCATCGGGCCTCAATGAAAGCCCTTCCCAGAAGGAAGGGAAATATCGAGGTGGTCGGCGGTGAAAGCGAGCGGGTGTGTGCCTCAATGAAAGTCCCTCCGAAAAGGAAAGGAAATGCCTCATTCTGCATTTTGGCGAGTTAAACCCTTGCCCCTCAATGAAAGTCCCTCCGAAAAGGAA
>NZ_KV801791.1:7811-8123 GCF_001810515.1 Rothia sp. HMSC075F09 | reverse complement strand
TGAAAGTCCCTCCGAAAAGGAAGGGAAATCCTCATAGCGCGAGCTTGCGGCGGCTTCGGTGACGGGCCCTCAATGAAAGTCCCTCCGAAAAGGAAGGGAAATCTTGCCCACCTGTCTTGCCGCCGGTGCCGTTATGACCCCTCAATGAAAGTCCCTCCGAAAAGGAAGGGAAATTTCGTGATTTCGCGGTGCTGGTGCCTGCTGGCGGTCGCCTCAATGAAAGCCCCACCGAAAAGGAAGGGAAATCGGTGCGATCAATCCTGATGGCACCGTCGCTTCTAGCCTCAATGAAAGCCCTTCCAAAAAGGAAGG
>NZ_KV801791.1:7198-7711 GCF_001810515.1 Rothia sp. HMSC075F09 | reverse complement strand
CAATGAAAGCCCTTCCCAGAAGGAAGGGAAATCACCGGAAAATCGACACTGACGACGAACCTCGCCGTCGCGCCTCAATGAAAGCCCTTCCCAAAAGGAAGGGAAATGGGTGTCCAGGAGTTCCTGTCTGCTGGGCTGGTCAGCCTCAATGAAAGCCCTTCCCAGAAGGAAGGGAAATTGGTGAGGATCAGTAGCCGCGGCATCACCTGCTGCCGCCTCAATGAAAGCCCCTCCAAAAAGGAAGGGGAACCCTCCTGCACCGGACCTCAATGAAGAAAGTCTACACCTCAAGGTGTAGCACAAGAGGTCCCGCAGTCACCTTGAGGGGATATTGTTCTATCTTATTGAAAGTCCCGCCGAAAAGGTAGGGAAATCCTGGACGCGGTACTGGTTTGACGAACCGTGGAGTTTGCCTCAATGAAAGCCCTTCCAAAAAGGAAGGGAAATCAGGGTGAGCTTTCACATCTCTAATTGTAGCGTCGCCTCAATGAAAGCCCTTCCCAGAAGGAAGGG
>NZ_KV801791.1:6709-7098 GCF_001810515.1 Rothia sp. HMSC075F09 | reverse complement strand
ATGAAAGCCCTTCCAAAAAGGAAGGGAAATGCATGAGAGCGTGGACGCCGTGCGCGCCGAACACCGCCTCAATGAAAGCCCTCCAAAAAGGAAGGGGAAATGCGGACAGGCATCCAAGCTGAAATCGTTTCCCCGTTGCCTCAATGAAAGCCCCTCCCCAAAAAGGAAGGGAAATGTGGGTGGTGTCGGTGGTGAGCATGGAGGTTTGCCGCAGCCTCAATGAAAGCCCTTCCAAAAAGGAAGGGAAATCTGCGTTGGCTCGTGAGGGCATGCTCGGCGAATCTGACCCTCAATGAAAGTCCCTCCGAAAAGGAAGGGAAATCGCCGTTTGCGCCGTGAGCTGGGCTTGACGGCTCAGACCCTCAATGAAAGTCCCTCCGAAAAGGAAG
>NZ_KV801791.1:6300-6609 GCF_001810515.1 Rothia sp. HMSC075F09 | reverse complement strand
TGAAAGTCCCTCCGAAAAGGAAGGGAAATTTACAACCGCACGGCGAACACCCGCGAATTTTGCCCTCAATGAAAGTCCCTCCGAAAAGGAAGGGAAATTGCAGCCGACCGGCGGCACCGAACAGCAAATCAGCCCTCAATGAAAGTCCCTCCGAAAAGGAAGGGAAATCGCTGACGGAAAAACTCGCGCCAATTATCAGCAGCCTCCCTCAATGAAAGTCCCTCCGAAAAGGAAGGGAAATTCGTGCCGGGTGTGGCGGTTGCGCGTATTATTGATGGTCCCTCAATGAAAGTCCCTCCGAAAAGGAAG
>NZ_KV801791.1:5888-6200 GCF_001810515.1 Rothia sp. HMSC075F09 | reverse complement strand
TGAAAGTCCCTCCGAAAAGGAAGGGAAATACAACCCCGGAGTTCACATCCACCTCACCCAAATCCCTCAATGAAAGTCCCTCCGAAAAGGAAGGGAAATACATTTGAGATGTGTGCGGCCTCTAGCTTATTCGCGCCCTCAATGAAAGTCCCTCCGAAAAGGAAGGGAAATCTCCGATAGCAAGACCTCCACTAGATTCTGTTACACCCCCCTCAATGAAAGTCCCTCCGAAAAGGAAGGGAAATGCAAACTTCAGTGCGCGACCCTTTCGGCTCAAATTCCCCTCAATGAAAGTCCCTCCGAAAAGGAAGG
>NZ_KV801791.1:5545-5788 GCF_001810515.1 Rothia sp. HMSC075F09 | reverse complement strand
ATGAAAGTCCCTCCGAAAAGGAAGGGAAATCTAAGACTCTGGGACGAGAAATGCGCTGGCCGCATGAGCCCTCAATGAAAGTCCCTCCGAAAAGGAAGGGAAATCTTCATCTCCCCGGGGAGGGGTACCTCCCCTACCGTTCCCTCAATGAAAGTCCCTCCGAAAAGGAAGGGAAATGGCTCACCTTGGGCACGAACCCGAACGCAGTTGAGGCCCTCAATGAAAGTCCCTCCGAAAAGGAAG
>NZ_KV801791.1:5212-5445 GCF_001810515.1 Rothia sp. HMSC075F09 | reverse complement strand
TTCCTTTTCGGAGGGACTTTCATTGAGGGCTCCTGATGATGCAGTCGGGGATTCAGCCCCAGCAATTTCCCTTCCTTTTCGGAGGGACTTTCATTGAGGGTCCCACGGGTGGAGAGGCAACCCACCCGGTGCGAGATTTCCCTTCCTTTTCGGAGGGACTTTCATTGAGGGAAGACTCATTTCGTGACTCGCCGTAATGCGGCGGGATTTCCCTTCCTTTTCGGAGGGACTTT
>NZ_KV801791.1:0-5112 GCF_001810515.1 Rothia sp. HMSC075F09 | reverse complement strand
GAAAGTCCCTCCGAAAAGGAAGGGAAATAGCTACCCGAAAATAGCCCGCAACCATGCGGCAGAAACGGGTGCTTCGCGAGAACCTCGCGGAGGCTACACGCAAAATTATACACTCCAACCACATCTACCCCCGCATAACTCCCTGGCAAGGGAAGAAACCATGCGAGCGACACGCCATGTTCCCGTCACGTACCAGGTTCTCGCTCACACAAAGACCCCCGCCGGGTGCTTCCTAAGCGACCCGGCGAGGGTCCTCACGTATGAGAGGGGTTGGCGCGGTTCAGGTAAACCAGACTAACCAAGCTAACCATGCAAACCGGGCGAGCTTCGAGTCTCACGGGACTAGAAAGAACAGCGCATCAAAACCCGAGCCGGCCAAAGCTCGGCCCCGGCGAACAGCGGAACTAGCGCTCCGCCTCCTCACCCAGCATGCCCTCACGAGCCAACGCAGTCAAACGAGACACCGCACGGAAATACTTCTTCTGATAACCACCAGCCAGCATCTCCTCAGTAAACACCTTGTCAAAAGGCACGCCCGAAGAAACAATCGGCAAGTCCTTGTCATACAGGCGGTCAGCCAACACCACAAAACGCAACGCCACCGACTGCTCAGTAATCGGGTGAACATCACGCCACGCAATACCATCCAGACCATCAATCAGCTGACGGTAACGCGACGGGTGCACCTTCGCCAGGTGCTCCACCAGGTCAGCGAAGTTATCAACACCAACAGTCTGGCCGCCGAACACTTCCTCAACCTTCGCATCAAACGCATCATCAGCAACAGGCTCCGGCGCAGCAGGCAGGCCACGGTGACGGAAATCCTCACCATCCACACGGTGCACCTCAAACTGCGAAGCAAGCACCTGAATCTCACGCTTAAAATCCTCAGCCGCGAAACGGCCCTCACCCAGCGCACCAGGCAGCGTGTTCGAGGTCGCCACAAGCTTCACGCCAGCATCCGCCAGCTCACGCATCAGACGAGACATGAGCACAGTATCACCCGGATCATCCAGCTCAAACTCGTCAATACACACCAGCTTGTAGCTGCTCAACGCCTCAACCGTCTTACGGAACGTCAACGCACCCACCAGGTTCGTGTACTCCACAAAAGTACCGAACGCCTTCGGGCCGTCCACATAATGCCACAGCGACGCCAACAGGTGAGTCTTACCCACACCAAAACCGCCGTCAAGGTACAGGCCAGCCTTCGTCGAATCCTTCTTCTTGCCACCAAACAGGCGACCAAAGAAACCGGCACCAGCACCGCCACCATTAATCTTGTCGCCAAAATCCTTCAGCTTCTGCACGGCCTCAGCCTGCGACGGCTGATTCGGATCAGGAATGTAGCTATCAAAAGACACTTCACCAAAACGCTCAGAGGGGCGGAAACCCGCCAGCAACTCATCAGCAGAAACGCGAGGGATGCGGTCGGTCAAGTGTACGGTCGTGGTGGGCACAAAAACTCTTTTCTTCAGTGACGGCGATGTGACTTCCGCTTTAAGTGTAGTACTGTCTAACACCCCGCGTGAGTCGTATGAGTTGCCCGCCACATTACGGGCGCGAGGGTGGGATGAGGGATTGGGCTGTGTGGGTGCTGTGCGGGGATGCGGAGGCGAGCAGGGTGAGGATGTGCCGGGGTTTACTTCAGGCGGGGACGTCGTTGGCTGGTTCTATCTCGGACGGGGTGCTGCGTTCGATAGGTTAGTGTCTTCGCCGTGGGTTTTAAACCCGTTATGAAGGCGCTAACCTATCGATTGTTCCCTTAACCTATCGGCTATTACTCTGCCCCGCTATCTACTCCTCTAGCTTGCTGTTCATTCTTTTGGTCCGCGGCCCTCTCCCCTGGTCTGCTGCGGGAATTCTTTTGCAGGGGAACACTCACCGCTGCATGTAAATTCTTTGCGTGCAGGTATTTATTTGATATATAAAGCATTGAGGTGTTCGTATGGTAATGTTTCGTCACTGTAGCACCCAAAAGAATGCAAACGACGGCAAACATGCGGTAGGGTGGTATCTGTAGTGTTCCATAGCGCGTTGATGCGTTTGTTGGGCGCGCTACGGGGCTGTTTTCTTCCGGTGGTCAGGTACGACCCATAAAAGCAGCCCGACTAGTAACTAAACAACACACCATCACCGATGATAGGAGCGTATCTTCTATGGATTCGACCATTCTCAATCGCCGCACCCTGTTGGGTAGCGGCGCACTTGTGGGCCTTGGTGCCCTGCTTACGGCGTGCGGCCAGCAGGCAAATAACGAGGCGGCAGCCACCGCCTCCGCCGCGCCGAGTGAAACCGCTTCGGCATCTGCGGCAGCTTCTGAATCTGCATCAGCTTCGGCAACCCCGTCTACTATCCGAGGCTACTCTGGACAATCCAAAGCCCCTGACGGTGAGTACCGTAAAGCCGACGGCTACGGACCCGCGCAAAACGTACCCAAGCCCCCGAGCCGGAAACAATACCCCGAAACTCAGGAGGGCGCTCTCAACATGATCAACGACTGGACCATAGCCCACAACTATGCAGTCCAGACGGGTGATTGCGAATACGCCAAAGCATATGTGAAACCAGAAACTGACGAAGAAAAGTTCTACGGATATGTCGAGCGCCTTTATAAGCGCGGCGGATGGATCATTAATGGTCTCGACAAATATCAGCTCGATGGTCAGTTTATTTATGATGAAAAAACTAAAGAATACACCCTTATGCTGAAGCATATTTGGGAATTCGTAATGTATGTTGAGCCCGACGGATCATACACCGAAGACACGAATACGGCCGAGGGGGACGATAGCGGCGCTTACATTCTCAAATATTCGGATGGATTTTGGACTGTCGTTGGCTCACTTTCTCAAGAGCAGCTGAAGGAAAAAGGGTCGTTGAAATAGCATGTTCCATATCAGAGAAATAGGAAGTGCATATATACTCACTTTTGCTGTTATCACATCATCTGTTTTTATGAGCGTTCCTCCTGCGAACAGCCAGGAATGCAGTAGCGATAACGGCCATGCTATATGCCTCACTAAGGAAAAGACTCCACAACAAAACTTTGCGAGGAAAGGCACCCTAGATACTAGGATAGACTCACCTACCGCTAAATCATCCCTTGAAATAGAAGCGGAGAACCAGCGGAAGGAAGAAGAATTCCGTAGAAATTATGACGAAGTAAAAGACAACTTGGGGCAGCCTATGTATATTCCCAAAGGTAATGCGCGCAAGCAAGGTGAAGCGGAATGTCTTGCAGCGGGAAGACAACCTGGTAAATACAGCCGTATCCGTGAGATGCCTATTAGTGGCGAAGAGGTAAATTACGATCCGAAAACAGGACTAGGAACATATTGCCAGCCACTTGATACCAAAACTCTCACCTCTAATGACCCCGCACAGCCTAAGGGTCCCACTATTGAAGAAATGCTCCAAGAAGTTGAGGACCAATTCGCTAAAACCGATATCCAGGCCCCTGTACTGAAGCAGTCCTATAACCTTGGCTCTGGTCAGGGCGAAGACAACCCCAACGTCTATAAGAACCAGGCCGTCAACTTCTACGTTGACGCACCCACCGCACGTTGGGAAGGCGACCTCATGATTGGCCACGTGGAGATGGAGTCCTACCCCACCCAGATGACCATCCAGTACGGCAACGGTGACGAGGGCAGCTTCTACACCATGGGCAAGCCTGTCAGCAGGGCACGTGGTGAAGAGTCACGCAAGACCGCGACCAGCTATGTATATAAGCGTTCGGGCAACTTCCATGCCTACGCGACCGTGTCTTACTCTGGTCGTTTCCGCGTGAACGGCGGTGACTGGCATGCTCTGGATGTCGTGTTGACGAAGGAAACTGTCGATCCGCTGCTGATTCGTGTCTGGTGGGTTGATGTTGGACGCGTCGGCGGCACCTGCGATGAAGACGACACTCGTTGGGGCTGCAAGAACGACCCGACGATGGGCAAGAAGGATAACCCGAACCCGCGCCTGCGTAAGGCTGATATCCGTACCGGTCAGCGTTGGCATCTTAATGACAATGGCGATGGGGATACGGAGTATTCGTTGCACCGTGACTGGCCCGACATGTAGAGCCCCCGCGGGTCTTACGCTGAGAAGCCACATGTTCGCCGAGAAGCCACTTCTTTCGTGGCTTTTCGAAACACATGTGGCTTCTCAGCTATCGGGGTTCTTCCCTTCAGCTGGTTAGTCTTCCGGTTTCTAACCAGCTCTCTTATTCACACACCACACCGATACGAGGAATACACTTCCATGACTTCCGTTTTTCTTACCCGCCGCGCACTGTTGAGCGGCGGCGCATTTGTGGGCCTTGGCGCCCTGCTTGCGGCGTGTGGCCAGCAGGCAAATAACGAGGCAGGCGCCTCGGCATCATCGACCGCTACGCCAGGCGAAACCGCCTCAGCCACCGGCGATGAGTCATCCTCCACCTCGGCAACCCCTTCTACTGTTCGAGGCTATTCGGGCGGATCCAAAGCACCAGATGGGGAATACCGCAAAGCAGATTCAAAGGGTCCCGCTCAGAATGTCCCCAAGCCTCCAGCACCCGAAGAGGGGTATCGAGAAAAGTCTATTTCCGGATTGGAAAAGACAATTCGCGCCTGGGCCAATTGGCGCAACTATGCGGTAGAAACTGGAGATTTCGCTGAGGCCCGACAATACATAGCGCCGTCGCTAAAGTCAGAAGTAAGTTTCTACGATGAGATGAGCGGTCTCTACCAAAAGGGAGGCTGGATTATAGACGGCCATAACGAGTTCGTATCAGAGGAAAACCCTCAGAAGGTCGACGATCAAACTTACCTTTGGAAGGTTTACCGCAAGTGGAATTTCGTTATGTACGTTCAGCCTGACGGTAGCTGGGAAACCCGCGAGAACCGAGAAATAGATAATAATTCCTGGGAACTTTCCTGCACATATACAGATGGCCGTTGGCTCATAACTGGTTTGAAGAAGATTAACAAAGCCAGCTAAAAATCACCTTCACCGATACGAGGAATGTATTTCCATGACTTCCGTTTTTCTTACCCGCCGCGCAATGTTGAGTAGCGGCGCGCTTGTGGGCGTTGGCACCCTGCTCGCAGCCTGCGGCCAGCAGGCTAACAATGAGGCGGT
>NZ_KV801790.1:0-230 GCF_001810515.1 Rothia sp. HMSC075F09 | reverse complement strand
TCGATGGGTAACTTCTCCCCCGTTTGGGGCACGTAGAAGACAGCCTCATCACGAATACGTCGCCTTGCCTGGTATCTCAATATCTGCCGACCATTCTTACTGCGGTCATTAATACCGGCGGTGGTAACCTGCAGGCGGTACACATCCTGACCGGCGATAAGCCAGCCGCGATTTTCCCGGTACAGCCGAAGAAGCTCGGGAGAAATGATCTCTTCGGGGTTGATCACTTC
>NZ_KV801789.1:0-562 GCF_001810515.1 Rothia sp. HMSC075F09 | reverse complement strand
CCTTACCGGTGCAGCCAATCCCGGCGGCACCGGTCAGCGAATCAGAAAAGGACATATCATCATGGCACTTAGCACCTTCCTCATTGTCGCGCAGTACGCCCCTAGCCCCAATGGTGGGGTGGACATCTCGCTTAAGACGGCATCAAAAGACACTATCCCCGAACAGGTGGAGAGCTTGTCTGATAGCTTCCTTGAGTCTGTCAAGGAATCCGGCGCACCGGTCAGCGAGCACCTGAACATCATGCTAGGCCTGCTGTACCTTGCAGGCTTCACGATGGAAGGGGTAGGGTTCACGGAGTTCAAGGAAGGCGAGGAAATCACCGGCTGGATGATTAGGTTTCACAGCGCACAGTAGCTAAGACAGGGAGGGGGTAGATACTTATCTACCCCCTCTTTCGTTGTGGATTCGCCCTCATGCGCCGCCGCTCCACCTTGTTTATATGCGTTCAGTCGTGCTATAATATAACTGTAGGGAAGGGGAAGGGAAAACCTCACACCCTACCGGCGGCACCGATACCGGCGCAGCCGATAGCAAATCAGTTAGGAGAAAATCATGTATGAG
>NZ_KV801788.1:0-373 GCF_001810515.1 Rothia sp. HMSC075F09 | reverse complement strand
CAGTTAGGAGAAAATCATGTATGAGGTCAAGGGTAGCTATACCGGCAACGTAGCGGTTCAGCTTGCCATGAGCGAGGCACCCGGCGCGGAAGCCTTTACGCCCCTGTTGGAAGAGGCCAAGAGCTACATTAAGTTCTTCGACACCCCGCAGGAGCAGCAACTAGAAATGCTTTGGATGCTGGAGCGGGCGGGCTTCACGATTCTTAGCACGTCCTCCACGTTTGGAGCCGAGCAGCACGACCCGGTAAATGGTCATTGGGCGGTGACTTTCGCGGGCTAATCGAAGCAGTCAGGGGGGGCGGTTCAGGGGAAACCTTGGGCCGCCCCTCCTGCACTTTCTGGCGCACCTGGCGCGCTGAAATTCTCTCGAAAT
>NZ_KV801787.1:0-694 GCF_001810515.1 Rothia sp. HMSC075F09 | reverse complement strand
GCCTGCGGCCAGCAGGCTAACAATGAGGCGGTAGCCGCCGCCTCCGCAGCACCGAGCGAAACCGCTTCGGCGGTTGCGGCAGCATCTGAGTCGCCTTCGGCAAGCGCAACCCCGAAGCCGGTCGTTACCCGCGGCTACTCCGGCGGTTCCAAGGCACCTGACGGCGAGTATCGCAAGGCAGACGAATATGGTCCGGCGCAGAATGTTCCTCTTCCGAAAGCCGAGCCGCAACAGTACCCCGAGACTGAACAAGGCCTCTACCGCATGATGAAGGATTGGCTTGTCTCCCATAACTATGCCATCCAGACCGGTGACTGCTCCTACGCTTTCAAATACGTTACGGACGAATCTGAAGAATACGGATTTTACCTGTTCATTGAGGATCTTTACCAGAACGGCGGATGGACTGTTGACGGCCTAGATGCCTATCAGCCAGAAGGTCCGCTCATCTACGATGAGGCAAAGAAAAAGTACCGAATGCTGCATCGCCGGTTCTGGACCACTGTTATGTACGTGGAGTCTAATGGTCACCTTGATATGCAGGCTAATACTGACACCAGCGACGATACTTTCTACTTCCTTTTCACCTACTCTGACGGCTATTGGAAAATTGCTGGCAGTAAAACGGAAGAGGAATTGCAAAACGAGAAATAGCTTCTTCCTTCAATTCACACACCACACCGATACGAGGAAT
>NZ_KV801786.1:0-78907 GCF_001810515.1 Rothia sp. HMSC075F09 | reverse complement strand
AAGCAGAGAGGGGCCCGGCATCCAGTATGGATGCCGGGCCCCTGGTGTTTTAAATTCGCTGTCTTAGCGGCTCATGCCCCTTAGCGGGTAATGGTCGCCGAAGCAGTCAGACCAGAAATGTCCTGGTAAGCTACGCCTCGGCGGGCTCGTCCGGGGTTTTGTCGGCGAAGAGATCGAAGAATCCCACGGGAACCTCTTGCAGTTGCTCTAAAAATACATGGTACTTTAGGATACTGAGCGATGCGGCACCAACCTTGCGTGAGAGAAAAACACGCCCCAAACCCGTGAAGAGGCTCGGGACGCGTCCGCACTCAGCCGGGGCGGGTGCATCCGGCAAACCCTAGCGCAGCTTATTGCTGTTAGGCGCCGATGCGAGAGCCTGAGCTATCGGGGTGGGCCCGCCAATAAACGGGAGCGCCTTCCCAACCGTGGACGGGTCCTCAAGAACCGCCGCCAGCACCTGGGCAACGGTGGCCCGCGGAGTATTAGATTCGGCGCCGGGCGTGTGGGCGGGCTCAATCCCCAGAGTAATGCCGCCTGCCTCCTCAAGGGTGAGCGTCCCCGGCCCCAGAATCGTGTAATCCAGCCCCGAGCCGCGCAGGTGCTCATCGGCGATCGTCTTCGACTCGGCGTAGGCGTAAAAACTGTCATCAGGGTCGATGCCGTGCCCGGAACCCGCGCCCAGGTACGATACCATCACGTACCGTTTAATACCGGCCAGCCGCGCCGCATCCATCGACCGGATCGCAGCGTCACGGTCAATCGCATAGGTGCGTTCGGGGCCACCTACACCGCCCGCACCCGCGGACCACACCAGCACTTCTGTATGTAAATCCTTGAAGAGCTTCGCCATCTCCTCGGTGCTCAACGCGGTAATGTCAGCGACCACAGGGTTCGCCCCGCGCGTGACAATATCCTCTGACTGCTCCGGCCTGCGAATAAGCGCATTGACCGCATGCCCGCGCTCCACCAGCAGCGGCTCGGCCAGAAGAGCAACCTTGCCGTGCCCGCCAATGATCGTAACGTTAGCCATCGTATCCTCCTGTATGTTGAAAAATACTTGTATATCCAGAATAGGCTTGCTGTGCCGCAACGTCTATGGTTTTTCTTATGCTTCCCGAGAACGACAGATACCCGCATTCCCTGTGCTGATGCGCTCAAACAGCACCGCATGATGAGAATTCTCGTGCGGGGCTCAAGACGGCGTTATGATGAAGTGCTAGGTTTTTATTGCCCGGCGGCACCGATGACGTGAACGACAAGCCGAACTACCTGAGCGTCATGAACTATTGCTACCAGCTGAGGGTCTGGTTCCCGCGAAGGACTAGCCTCTAGCAGCTACCGGCGGTGCCCGATAGTCCAAGCCTTAAACACGGCGAGGGGCCCGGCATCCATAACGGATGCCGGGCCCCCGGTGTTTAAATTCGCTGTCTTAGCGGGTCATTTCCCTTAGCGGGTGATGGTCGCCGAAGCGCGCAAACCAGCCAGGTCCTGGAAGGTGTACTCGCCACCCTCGGTCAGCTGCATTGCGACGCTACCGCTGGTGATCTGAGCGGTGGTGGTCAGAGTGTAGCTGGAGGTCACCTCGGTGAAGTACACCGGAACCAGCGAAGCCAGCACCTGCGCGTAGCTCACGCCGTCCTTCGCGGTGGCTTCCAGGTAGTCGGAGGTGCGGATGTCCAGTACGCCGGTCCAGACGTTGTCCTCGATGGTCGGCTCGTAGAACTTCGCGGTGTATGCGATGCCGTTGAACGCCGCCACGGCGGGGTTGTTGGTCTTTGCGCCGCCCGCACTCTTGGCGAGTGCCGGGATCTCAACGTCGTTATCGACATCCCACAGCAGCGGGTCGGTGACATCCTCGGCGGTGGGGAAAGTGAACTCGAAGGTCACCTGCAGATGCGCCTGAGGGTACAGCCAGGAGCTGCCCTGGAACTCGCCCTTGGAGTTGATGGGTGCGGAAATCCACAGACCCGCGCCACCGTACAGGCCGGCACCGACGCTACCTCCGGGGGTGAAGGTGCCGCCGCCGCGGCTCTGCGGGGTGGTGGAGGTTGCGCTGATGTTGGGAACCTGCACGGTGTAGGAGTCCAGACCGTAGCGGGTATCAAAGTCGTTGGAGGGGTTCGAGTTGAACGCCTGGGTGAAGACACCGAACTTCAGGGTCGGGGTTTCCTGCGCGTCGGTGGATGCCGCGTAGGCGGGTACCGCTGCGGCGGTTGCGATGACGGGGGTGCTCCATGCGGCACCCTTGATGAGTGCGCGGCGGTTCAGACCGTTAGTGGTGTTCGAGGAAGAAGTCATGGGATCTCTCTTGTTGTGAAAAATGTGGTGATGCATGTGATTTGAATTACTGATACTCTAATGTAATTCAGCTCATCTTCAAAATTATCTCAACTTTTACTTCAATGTATGAACATTGCGGCACCCAGCTCACCTAATACGTGAAACGGGAGCATCATGGAAACCGTGGAGAACGCCCTCCCGGAAAACTCCACAGAAACACCACCGGTCACCACACACTGAAGGAACACAACATGGCATTTATGAAGAGCGCACGCGTCACGCTTGCCTCCCTCGCAGTGCTCTGCCTGGGCACTATCGCAGCCCCCGCAGCAAACGCCTACAGCCCCGATATTGACGGCGACGGCATCCCCAACACCTGGGAAATGAAGGGCTACGACGCTGACGGCGACGGCAAAATCGACGTCGACTTCCCCGCAATGGGCGCAGACCCCAACCACAAGGACATCTTCGTTGAGATGGACTACATGGCAGGTCTGCTGCCCAGCGAAGACGAACTGGACCGCATCACCAAGATTTATGCCGACCTGCCCCTGCGCAACCCCGACGGCACTACCGGCGTGAACATCCACCTGGACGCCGGTAGCGCCCGCAGCGCCAAGTACAACCTGGGCGGCGGCAACGAAATCAGCTACCAGGCACTCGACAGCGAATTCAAGGCGCTCCACCGAATCAAGGCAACCGAAGGTAAGTTCAACCCCGCCCGCGAAGGCACCTTCCACTACATGATCTGGGGCGACTACTACGACAACAGCTACTCCTCCGGTATCGCTAACTTTGGCGGTCGTAACTTTATGGTCACCGTCGGCCCGACCTTCTGGGGCGAGGCAAGCAGCAACATCCGCGTGGCAGTGTTCGTGCACGAGCTCGGCCACAACCTCGCACTGAGCCACGGCGGCTGGGACGAAATCAACTACAAGCCCAACTACTACAGCGTCATGAACTACCAGTACACCCTCACCGGCGTGCCCATGGCTGACGGTAGCCGCTACTTCGGCTACTCCACCGCCGAATACCGCATGCTCAACGAGGCGAAGCTGTACGAGGCGCGTGGCTTCGGTCCCCGCGCGGCTGGCTTCCTGTACAAGGGCAAGCCCGCCAACCAGCCGATTGACTTCAACGGCAACGGCAAAATCGACACCGAGCCGGTGTCCGTGGACCTGAACGGTGACGGCATGATCACGAACCTGGGTGCCGCAAACGATGTGAAGATGATCCGCTTCCAGGCGACCGAGCACCCCGAGAAGGACAAGGGCCCCGAGCACATTGAGCCGAGCGGTATTACCGCCGAACACGCTCGTTCGCTGGGCCTGATTAAGTAGGCTGAATAGGTGGCGCAACGCCAACAGAGAGCCTTGTCAGCTCAGTAAAATGGCATAGCAAAAGGTGCGGATACCGAATCATCATTCGGTATCCGCACCTTTACTCTATGTAGCTTTCAGCTCAGCGCAGCGTGCAGCTCGGCACAGTGCTCAGCTCAGCAACAGAGCCTAGACAGCCTCGCTCACGCGGCCGGTATCCACCAGCACCTGCGCAATGTGGCCCAGCGCCTCCTCGTTCTGCAGCGAAGAAACATCGCCCAAAGAACGGCCCTGGTACAGCTCACCAAGCAGACGGCGAGTAATCTTACCCGAACGAGTCTTCGGGATATCAGCAACTGCCACAACATCCTTCGGCTTAGCAATCGGGCCAATGTGCTCACGCACGTGCGCGGTCAGCGCTGCCTTCAACTCATCCTCAGTCAGGTCCTTACCCTCATCGGTGAGCGTCACGTAGGCAACCGCCTGGTGACCGGTCAGCTCATCCTCCACGGGGCAGACACCAGCCTCAACCACAGCCGGGTGAGTCACCAGAGCCGACTCAATCTCAATCGTGGACAGGCGGTGACCCGAAATGTTAATCACGTCATCAATACGGCCGAGGATGTACACGTTACCCTCTTCGTCTTCCTTCGCGCCGTCGCCAGCGAGGAACCAGCCGCGCTCGCCGTAGTGACGCCAGTAGGAATCCAGGTAACGCTGCGGGTTCTGCCACACGGTACGAGCCATCGAGGGGCCAATCTTATCGACCACGATGAAGCCCTGCTTACCGGGTTCGACCGGGTCGCCGTGCTCATCCACCACGCGGGTGGACACGCCGGGAACGGCACGGGTAGCGCAACCGGGCAGGGGAGTGCAGTGCGGGGTACCCTCCGGGTAGGTGCCCTCGGGTGCGAATGCGGGGTCGTGCGGGCGCGGGGAGCACACGGTCGAACCGGTTTCAGACTGCCACCAGGTGTCGATGAACGCCGCGGTGCCGCCGCCCACGTGCTGACGCAGCCAGCGCCACGCCTCCGGGTTAATGGATTCACCCACCGAACCGAGCAGACGCACGGTCGAGAAGTCGTACTTGCCGGGCTCCGGGCCGTTCGGGAACGCACCCATGAGGGAGCGAATCAGGGTCGGCGCGGTGTAGTAGTTGGTCACGCCGTAGCGTTCGATGACCTCGAAGTGGCGACCGTAGTGCGGGGTGTTCGGGGTACCCTCGTAAATCACCTCGGACACGCCGTTGACCAGCGGACCGTAGATTTCGTAGGTGTGCGCGGTCACCCACGCCAGGTCGGCGGTGCACCAGTGAACGGTGGACTCAACCTTTTCCGGGTCATTAACAGCCGACAGCTCGTCGGGGCGCAGCACGCCGTTCTCGTCCACGTAATCCGGCAGCAGATCGTACAGCAGCGCGTGAGTGTACGCGGTCTGCACCAGGTATCCAGCCATGGTGTGCACCAGACCCTTGGGCTTACCGGTCGTGCCGGAGGTGTAAATAATGAACAGCGGATCCTCGGCGTCGTGCAGTTCGTAGGCGTGAGTATCCGGCTGGTCGTCCACCAGGTCGTGGTACCAGACGTCGCGGCCCTCAGTCCACGGCACAGCGGCGTGCGCCACCGGGTCGGAGGCGCTGGTGCGGTCCACCACGATAACGTGCTCGATGTTGTTCTCACCGGAGCATGCTTCGTCGGCGTTGACCTTCACGGGAACGACCTTGCCGCGGCGGTTCTGGCCGTCGGTGGTGATGAGAACCTTCGCGCCGGTGTCTTCCACACGGAACTTCAGCGCCTCGGCGGAGAAACCACCGAACACGAGCGAGTGAATCGCACCAATACGCGCGCAGGCGAGGGTGAAGATAATGGTTTCGGGGATGACGGGCAGGTAGATGACCACGCGGTCACCCTTGCGCACGCCCAGGGACAGCAGGCCGTTCGCTGCCTTCGCGATGCGGCGCTGCAGCTCGGCGTAGGTGATGGCTTCGCGGTCGCCGGGTTCACCTTCAAAGTAGAGGGCGACCTTGTCGCCGCGGCCCGCCTCCACGTGGCGGTCTACGCAGTTGTAGGCGACGTTCAGCTTACCGCCCTCGAACCACTTAATTTCGGGAATCGTGAACTGTTCGATGCCGTCCTCATCGAAGCCGAGGGACTTCGGCTTCTCGAAGCGGTGCGCGGTGTGCCAGGGCTCAGCCCAGGTGAGGCGCTGCGCCTGCTTCTCCCAGAACTCGACGCGTGCCTCGTCAGATTCGAGCGCGGGGTTCGGAGTGGGGTTCAGCGGGTCGGTGAACGAGTAGGGGGTGGGCAGTCCCATTATTCTCCCATCGGTTGCTGGCATTAGCACCCTTGCTCGCCGCGCCGCTGTCTGTGTGACCGTGGGGTCTGTGTGTGCGTTGGCGAGGGGGTTGCTGCGACGTCACGGAGCCAGGTCTCTCGGTCGCTCTGGATGGTTTGCCTTCTTAGTAAAGCGCGCTCGAGGGGGTGGACGCAAAGGGGACCGTCATATTCGGAATGGTGAGTACCAGTTCGTAATATAACGACATATTTAAAGACCCCGCCCCGCGCTCACTGCTGTGGGGCGCGGGGCGGGATTCATCATCATCATTCAGTAGGCGACAGGTTTCCCCGCCGACTTCTTTCTCCGGCGCGTAGCGATGATTAGCTCACCTTTGGGGAGCAGCCACGCGGCGGACATCTCTCCTAAAACTCAGCGCGTGCTGAGTGTTACGTTTAGCTGTGGTGCTAGTTGCTGGTGGCGTTAGTTGCTGGGGTACTTCGCCTTCACCCAGCGCTCGAACACGCCCACCAGCGCGTCGGTAATCTTACCGAGCACCGCCAGCGCCACAATGGCCAGCAGCAGGCGGTCGGTGCGGCCGTTGTTCTGCGAGTCGGTCAGCAGGTAACCCAGGCCCATGGATGCACCCAGCAGCTCAGCGGCGACCAGGAACAGCCACGCCTGAGCCAGCGCCAGACGCAGACCCGAAACGACCGACGGCAGAACCGCGGGAAGCTGAACCGTGGTGAACAGGCGCAGACCCTTCAGACCGAAGGCGCGTGCCGCCTCCACAAGCTTGGGGTCAACGTGCGCCAGAGCCGCAGAAACCGTGGTGTACACCGGGAAGAACGCACCAATAGCAACCAGGGTCACCTTGGAATTCTCGCCGATACCGATCCACAGCAGAAGCAGCGGAACCCACGCCAGGGACGGCACGGCACGTAGCGCACCAATGGTCGGTGCGGCAATCAGACGCACCGGCGCAGACAAGCCAATCAGCGCACCAAGCACCAGGCCGAGCACGGCACCAATACCGAAACCAATCAGCACACGCTGAGTAGAAATCGCCACGTGGCGGCCCAACTCGCCGCGCTGTGCCAGCTCAACACCGGCGCTGACCACACGGTCGGGGGAGGGCAGCTGAACCTGGGTGAACACGCCGTTCGTGCTCAGAATGTACCAGAGGGCAATCAGCGCCAGGGGAAGAATCAGGCCCAGGTACTGCTTACCGGCGAACGGGTTCGACGGCAGCTTCACGGAAGAGACACGCTTCTCGGCACGCTCAGCGCGAGCGCTGGAGGCGGCGGTAATCGTTGCGGCGGTCATTACTTCTCAACCACCTTTGCGATCTTCTCAACGGCTGCGCTGTCAGCCTTCTTTGCGAACTGGTCGTCCACAATGCTGTTCAGTGCCTTGTCCACGTCGGACTGGGAGGGAACGTCGCCGGACTCCACCAGGATCGGGCCGACGCCCTTGAGAACCTCAACCTGCTTAGCGCCCGGAACCGGGTCGATATCCAGGTGGGTGCGCTCCATGACGACCTGGGCGGTCTCGTGCTTAATGCCGGACTCCTCCTCGACAATCTTCACAGCCTCTTCGGGGTTCTTCTTAGCCCAGGCGCGAGCGTACTCGTACACGTCCACGATGGCCTGTGCGGCGGTCGGGTTGGACTGAATGAACTTCTCGGTCGCGTTCAGGAAGCCGTAGGTGTTGAAGTTCAGGTTGCGGTAGAAGAGCACGTCGCCGCTTTCCACCTCTGCGGCAGCCATGATCGGATCCAGGCCGCTCCACGCGTTGACCTGACCGTTATCCAGGGCGGTGCGACCGTCGGCGTGCTGCAGGTTCTGAATGGTCAGATCCGAAGCGGAAATACCCTCCTGCTTGAGTGCCTGCAGCAGCAGGAAGTACGGGTCAGTACCCTTGGTCACGGCAACGGTCTTACCCTTCAGGTCCGCAACCTTGGTGATGCCCGAATCCTTGCGGGTCACCAGAGCCGACCACTCCGGCTGCGAGTAGAGGCTAATGACCTTGATGGGGGAGCCATTAGCGCGTGCCAGCAGCGCCGCCGAACCGGCGGTCGAGCCGACATCAATATTGCCGCTACGCAGCGCCTCATTCGCCTTGTTCGAACCGGCCGACTTGACCCACTCAACCTTCTTACCCTCCGCGGCGAGGGCAGTCTCAAGCCAACCCTTCTTGCGGATAATCAGGGACAGCGGGTTGTAGGTCGCGTAGTCAATGGTCACGGTGTTCTGGTCGCCACCACCGGCAGCACCGGAGGCGTTAGCGGAACCGGACCCTTCACCGGCGCAGGCGCTGAGCAGAGTAGCAAAAGCGGCGGCTGCGGCAAGGGACTTGAGGGCGGTACGGCGAGACGGGGAGTAAGTCATGATGAAATCTTTTCGCTTCTGAAGATGATGATGTGATGTGTGAGAAATGCGTTTCGTGGCGGCTTTAGGCGTTATCTTCCACGCCGAGCTCAGCCAGCAGTTCGCTGCGCAGCGCCGTGATCTCTGCATCGGCGCGGTCACGCGGGTGAGAGCGGTCAACGGTCACAATGCGCTGGATGGTGGCGGGCGCCTCCGGGGTGTCCTTACCGAGGACAATCACCCGGTCAGAGAGGTACAGCGCCTCTTCCACATCGTGGGTGACCAGCAGAATCGTGGTCGGATCTTGACGGTGCACGTCCAACAGCAAATCCTGCATGTTGATGCGGGTCAGCGCGTCTAGAGCACCGAAGGGCTCGTCGAGCAACAGCACGCCGGGGTTGCGTGCGAGCGCTCGCGCCAGGGACACGCGCTGAGCCATACCGCCTGAAATTTCCTTGGGACGGTGGGTTGCGTATTCGCCCAGGCCGACCAGGTCGAGCAGGCGCGCTACGGATGCTGCGCCTTCAGATTTTTTGGTGCCCTGCGGCAGTCCGAGTGCCACGTTGTCGGCGACGGTGCGCCAGGGGAGCAGGCGCGGTTCCTGAAAGCCGATAGCTACGCGGGGGTCGAGGCCGGTCACTGCCTTCTCGCCGATACGCACGGTACCTGCGGTGATGCGGTTCAGGCCTGCTGCTGCACGCAGGAGGGTGGATTTGCCGCATCCGGAGGATCCGATGACGGAGATAATCTCGCCGGGGGCTGCGGTGAAGGAGACTCCGCGAAGAACTTCGTGGGTTCCGCCGGGCACGGGGAAAGACTGTCCGACGTCTTCAAAGCTCAAGGGGACGGCGGCGGTGGATACGGCACGGCGGCCGTTCTTTTCACTGGTGGGTACGTCAGTTACTGCACTGTTGAGTGTCATGTCACTTCCATCGTTCCTGGCGTTAGCACCGGGGGCGGAAGAATCCGTGTCGGTTGCTGCGACGTCGTGGAGCCAGGTCTCTCAGTCGCTCTGGATGGTTTGCTTCTCCCACCCTATGGGCTGTGGCGTGCCTCAATCAACCCGGCGGGCGCGTATGAATTTCTATGACCGTATATTTCGCATTTATCACGAAATATTTCGGTTCCACGTCACAAAAAGATTTTTTCGTCACAAACGTGACCTCCCTCCCGCGCGCCCCGTACACTCAAACCACGAGATCATGAGTCCCGGCGCTAAGCTCTGGCTAGCCGGGCGGCAACCCTCTCCCGTAGCGGGGTGCCCCAGATGATGATCTGGCCTCAACGAAAAGAGGCAAGTACGGCGCGAACGCGCCACCTGCACGAAGGCCACCACCGAACGCAGAAGGCAAGAAGGAGGCGGCGCGCGGGGTGCAGGGTACAAACCCGATCGTCCCCGATCATTCGCGAAAGGAAAATCGATGGCTGAGCAGAAGAAGCGCATCGTAGTTAACGCATTCGAAATGACCTGCATCGGTCACCAGAGCTTCGACCTCTGGCGTCACCCGCGCTCCCGCGCAACCGAGTACAACACCATCAAGTACTGGACTGACCTGGCTAAGACCCTTGAGCGCGGCCTGTTCGACGCCGTGTTCATCGCTGATGTTGTCGGCATCTACGACGTGTACAAGAACTCTGCCGCTCCCGCCATTGAGGGTGCCGCTCAGGTTCCCGTGAATGACCCCGCAACCCAGATTTCTGCAATGGCTGCAGTGACCGAGCACCTCGGCTTCGGTGTGACTGCTGCCGCTACTTTCGAGCAGCCCTACACTCTGGCTCGCCGCTACGCCTCCCTCGACCACCTCACCGAGGGCCGCGTCGGCTTCAACGTTGTGACCTCTTACCTGCCTTCGGCTGCTGAGAACCAGGGCCTGCCCACCCAGATTCCGCACGACGAGCGCTACGAAATCGCCGACGAGTTCCTGGACGTCTGCTACAAGCTGTGGGAAGGCTCCTGGGAAGACGGCGCAGTAGTCAAGGACCGTGAGCGCGGCGTCTACGCTGACCCCTCCAAGGTCCACCCGATTGGTCACAAGGGTAAGTACTTCTCCGTGCCCGGCATCTCCCTGACCGAGCCGAGCCCGCAGCGCACCCCCGTGATTTTCCAGGCTGGCGCATCCAGCCGCGGCCAGAAGTTCTCCGGTAAGCACGCTGAGGCTGTGTTCATCAGCGCTCTGCGCCCGGACCTGACCCGCGTTGTGACCGACCGTATCCGTGCCTCTGCCGAGGAGCAGGGCCGTAGCCGCGACGACGTCAAGATCCTCGCAATGCTCTCCGTCATCGTGGATGAGACCGAGGAGAAGGCAAAGGCAAAGTACGAGGAGTACAAGAAGTACATCAACCTCGACTCTGCACAGGCTATCATCGGCGGCTGGTCCGGTGTTGACCTGTCCCAGTTCGACGAGGACGAGGTCCTGAACTACGTGCAGACCGAGTCGATTCAGTCCTTCCTGACCCCCTTCACCCTGCAGGCGAAGGACAAGAAGTGGACCCGCAAGGCCATCGCTGAGCACACCACCCTCGGCGGCATGGGCGAGGTCATTGTTGGTGACCCGGTTCAGGTTGCTGACGAGCTTGAGCGCTGGATTGACGAGGGTGGCCTGGACGGCATCAACCTGGCGTACCACGTCTCCCCGGGCTCCTTCGAGGACTTCATCGAGTACGTTGTTCCCGAGCTGCAGAAGCGCGGCCGCTACCGCACCGAGTACGAGGGCAACACCCTGCGTGAGAACATCTTCGGTAAGGGCCACACCAAGGTTGCTGACTCCCACCCGGCTGCTAAGTACCGCGGCGCATACGTGGGTAAGCCTTCGGCTGCTGACACCCCGGCTCGCGCGATCGCTGAATAAGCGTTGCCGCTGAAGCGTGCCGTGTAGGTTCGCTCAAACTTAACGATTGAAAACAAGAACGCCCGTTCTGCTGGAGGATTTGTATCCCCGGCAGGGCGGGCGTTTCTTTGCGCTGTGCCGCCGTCGCTTTCTTGATACAGGGCACCTTCTTGACGCGGCGCTTTCTTTATACTGGTTGGCATGATTGAACTTAACCATGATGACCGCTGCCCCTGCTCGAGCGGCGAGGTGTACGGCACCTGCTGCGGCAGGTTCCTGGGCGAGTTTGCCGCCTCCGGCACGCTGACTGCTCCCGCGCCGGAGCAGCTGATGCGCTCGCGTTTTACCGCGTTTGCGACCGGGGATGCGGCGTACCTGCTGGCGAGCTGGCATCCGAGTACTCGCCCGGCTACCTTGGAGTTGGAGGATGATATCCGCTGGTATCGCCTGGATATTCTGGGTGCTTCGGGTGGCCCGTTTGATGCGTCCGGTACGGTGGAGTTCGTTGCGTATTACCGTTCGGTGCCGGGTGTCCCTGCGGAGGAGCGGGTGAAGGGCAGCATGCATGAGCTGTCGCGCTTTGAGAAGGTGGGCGGCACCTGGCTCTATGTGGATGGAGACGTCCGCTAAATCTCGTAACTTTCCCTGCCTCTCATACGTGCAGAGTGTGGGCATAGAAGAAATGGCAGAATCATTCCGAAACCGGAACGATTCTGCCATTCTTTGTTGACGCCTCTCAACGAGGCTAACTATCGGGACTGTTGGACTTAGCTAGTCCAGCCGTTAATGATGCCCATACCGAAGTAAATCACGAACACCGCGGACACCAGGTACATCAGCCAGTGCACGTCCTTGCCGCGGCCCTGCACCAGGCGAATGAAGGTGTAGGACACGAAACCGGCGCCAATACCGTTCGCAATCGAGTACGACAGCGGCATGAAAATAATGGTCAGGAACGCCGGGATGCCCAGACCCCAGTCAGTCCAGTCAATATTCACAGCCTGGCGGATCATCAGGAAGCCGACCACAACCAGTGCGGGGGCAACCGCCTCGAAGGGAACGATGGTGACCAGGGGCGAGATGAAAATCGCCAGCAGGAACAGCACACCGGTCACAATGTTCGCGAAACCGGTGCGTGCGCCCGCACCAATACCCGTAGCGGACTCCACGAAAATCTGGTTCGCCGAACCGGACGCGCCACCACCAACAACGGAACCGAACGCATCCACGAGCAGGACCTTGTCGATGTCCTCAACCTTGCCGTCCTTCATGGTGCCAGCCTCGGCGGCAAGACCGACCGAAACGCCCATCGCGTCGAAGAACACAGACAGCAGAATGGTGAACACCAGCAGCGACGCAGCCAGCGGGCCGATGTGGGTGAATGCGCCGAACAGGTCAGCGGAACCGATGAGGGAGAAGTTCGGGGTGGTGAACTTCATGTCCGCCAGGGAAGGCACGTTCAGGGACCAGCCGGTCGCCGCCTCCTTCACAGAACCGGAGGGGACAACCGCCTCCAGAATCAGGGACAGCGCGGTGGAGGCGAGCACGCCCCACAGGATCGCACCCTTCACGTTACGGATGAACAGGGCGATGGTGAAGAACAAGCCGAAGAGGAAGACGAGGGTGGGCCAGCCGAGCAGGTGACCGCCCGCGCCGAGGCTCACCGGAACGGTGGTGCCGGCTGCGTCAGGCATGCGGCGGATAATGCCGGAGTCGACCAGACCGATAAAGGAAATGAAGAAGCCGATACCGACCACAATCGCGGTCTTGAGCGACTCAGGGACCGCCTCAAACACCGCGGTACGGAAGCCGGTGAGCACCAGAACGGTCATGATTAGACCGGCAAGAACGACCAGGCCCATGATGTCTGCCCAGGTCAGGTTCGGGGTGGTGGCAATGGTGGAGGCGAGCAGCGCGTTCACGCCCAGGCCAGCCGCCATGGCGAAGGGCTGCTTAGCGATAACACCCATGAGGATGGTCATCACGCCGGCAACCAGCGCGGTCACAGCCGCGACGGGTGCGATACCGAGGGTGCGCTCGGAAGCGTCAGCACCGGTACCGATGACGAGGGGGTTCAGCACCACGATGTAGCTCATGGCGAAGAATGCGGCGAGGCCGCCGCGGAATTCTGCGGCGATGGAGGAGCCGCGTTCGGAAATCTTGAAGTAGCGGTCGAGTGCACTGGTGGGTGCTGACGCCTTCTGGGGTTCAGACATGTGAGGATCCGTTGATGTTGTTCGGTGTGTACTGTTGTGCCGCCGGTTTCGCGGGTAAATTTCGCGGGTGCATTTCCCGGGTTGGGCGCCACAATGGTTCAACCATTGTAGGCGCCGCCGCGTAGCTTGTGCCGGTGAAACGCGTTGTGTGCGGCAATCCGGTCGGTGACGTGGTGTTTCCCCGCTCCTGTAGTTAGGTCGGCTGCAGGGGAAAGAATAGCGCAGGGCGGGGTACCGGCACACCAAAGGTGCCGATACCCCGCCCTGATGGTGCCTGCACCTCCACGTGTGGAGGGTGAGGCACCCGATGTATTTAGTGCATCCAGCCGGTAATCAGGCCGTTAGCGAAGAAGATGAGGAACACTGCGGAAACCACGTACATGAGCCAGTGCACGTCCTTGCCGCGGCCCTGCACCAGGCGGATGAAGACGTAGGACAGGAAGCCTGCGCCGATACCGTCCGCGATGGAGTAGGACAGGGGCATGAAGATGATGGTCATGAACGCGGGGATACCCAGACCCCAGTCGTTCCAGTCGATGTTCACTGCCTGGCGGATCATCAGGAAGCCAACGAACACCATTGCGGGTGCAACAGCTTCGAAGGGAACGATGGTGACCAGCGGGGACAGGAAGATTGCGACGAGGAACAGCGCGCCGGTGACGATGTTCGCAAAACCGGTGCGTGCACCCGCGCCGATACCGGTTGCGGATTCCACGAAAATCTGGCTGGAGGAGGAGGAAGTGCCACCGCCGACTACGGAGCCGAGGGCGTCCACGAGCAGGACCTTGTCGACGTTCTCGATCTGGCCGTCCTTGATGGTGCCTGCTTCGGTCGCGAGACCGACGGAGGTGCCCATTGCGTCGAAGAACGCGGAGATGAGGATGGTGAAGATCAGCAGAACTGCAGCCATGCCGCCGAGAGTGCCGAAGGCACCGAACAGGTCAGCGGAGCCGAACAGGGAGAAGTCGGGGAGCTTGCTGGTGTTGGAGTCCCAGACGGGGACGTTCAGGGACCAGCCGGTGGGGGACTGAAGCGAGCTGCCGGAGGGCACGACCTTCTCCAGGATGATGGAGAGAGCGGTGGAGGCGAGCACGCCGTAGAGGATTGCACCCTTCACGTTGCGGATGAACAGCGCAATGGTGAGGAACAAGCCGAAGATGAAGACGAGGGTGGGCCAGCCGAGCAGGTGGCCGCTGACACCGAAGGAGACGGGCACGGTGGTGCCTGCTGCGTCGGGCATGCGGCGGATGATACCTGCGTTGACGAGGCCGATGAAGGCGATGAAGAAGCCGATACCGACGACGATTGCGACCTTAAGCGATTCGGGGACCGCGTTGAACACTGCGGTGCGGAAGCCGGTCAGCACGAGGATGGTCATCAGCACACCAGCCCATACGACGAGGCCCATGATGGCGGGCCAGGTCAGTCCGGGGGTGGAGGCGATGGTGGTTGCCAGCAGTGCGTTCACGCCGAGGCCTGCCGCCATGGCGAAGGGCTGCTTGGCGACGACGCCCATGAGGATGGTCATGACGCCTGCGACCAGTGCGGTCATTGCTGCGACCTGCGGTACGCCGAGCGCGTTGCCGGATGCGTCCTTGCCGAGGCCGATGATGAGGGGGTTCAGCACGACGATGTAGCTCATCGCGAAGAAGGTGGCGAGGCCGCCGCGGAATTCGGCGGCGATGGTGGAGCCTCGCTCAGTGATCTTGAAGTAACGGTCCAGTGCGCCCTTGGCTTCTGCCTTGGGGTTCTGGGGAGCCGCGGTGTTCTCAGAAGACATTCGTGAAAATCCGTAGATACTCATAGTCGGGGCGTGACTCGGGGTTCCGAGCCCGCATAAAAAAGTGCCACTTCCCGGTGTGTTGGGGAGGTGACACTGTTGTACCGAAATATTCTACGGTTAAAGTTTCTCTAAGCGTTAATCCAGGAAATTCCCAGCTTTCGTTCAGAGATCTTTTGTGGGAGGCGTAATAGCGGTAACTATCTCTCGCCCCTGCGCGAACAATGATAGTTTGTTAGGTTAGTAGACCCTAAGTTTCTGCTATATTCGAGGTGAAACATGCGTCGCCGGATGCCAGGTTCCGTGTGGTGAGCCTTTTTCGGCATAGATGAGAATTCGGCATAGATGAGAAGGAGCCCACCGTGACTGAAACTCCCCAAGAAAACACCGCTGAGAATTACCCCGCCGCGGAATCCCTGCCGGTACGCCAGCGCGCCGTCGTAGCAACCGACCGCCCCGCCCGATACATCAAGCAGCTCGGCTCGCACATGGGCCGCAAGCTCGGCACTGCAGAACTGCCTGACGGGCTGCGTCTCACCTTCAACCGCGACGGCATTTTCCGCGGCTACGGCGACCTGCGCGAAGCCGAGGGCGCCCTCATTATGGAGGTGCGCGCCGCTAATGACGAGTTGGCCGCTGGTCTGGCGGATGTGCTGGGCCGCCACCTGGTCCGCTTCGGTGAACGTGAAGAACTGGTCGTGACCTTTGAGGCGGTACCCGCCTCCTAGTCTGTGCAGCCCTGTGCGGGTTGTATGTTTAGGCCCTATATACATAGCCCCCGGGGCTGGATGTACCACCCCGCCCGGATTAGGTGACAGAAAATTGTCCTATTTAGTGGGCGAAGACATATAAGCCACCGAACACCCGTCAATCCCCGGTAAAATAGGCAGGAAGTGAACACTAAGCTCACCGCCTGTTCGCGCCGCACCGGGCGCCGGCCGGTGAACTTCGAAAGGAAGATTTTCGTGTCTGAAGCAGCACGCCCCCTGCGCGTCGCCGTTATTGGTGCAGGTCCCGCCGGTATTTACACCGCCGACATCCTCACCAAGTCTGAAGAGGTCCGCACCGGCGCCGTCGAGGTCGCCATCGACATCTTCGACCGCTACCCTGCCCCCTTCGGCCTGATCCGCTACGGTGTGGCACCGGATCACCCCCGCATCAAGGGCATTATTACCGCACTGCACAAGGTCCTGGACCGCGGCGACATCCGTTTCTTCGGCAACGTCGAATACGGCAAGGACCTGACCCTCGCCGACCTGCGCGAACACTACGACGCCATCATCTTCGCAACCGGCGCGATTTTTGATGCACCCCTGAACATTAAGGGCATCGACCTGGACGGCTCCTACGGCGCAGCAGACTTCGTCTCCTGGTACGACGGCCACCCCGACTACCCCCGCACCTGGCCGCTCGAAGCTGAGCAGGTTGCAGTGCTCGGTAACGGCAACGTCGCCCTGGACGTCTCCCGCATCCTCTCCAAGCACGCTGACGACCTGCTCGTCACCGAAATCCCCGACAACGTCTACCAGGGTCTGAAGGCTTCCCCCGTGACCGACGTGCACGTCTTCGGTCGCCGCGGCCCCGCACAGATGAAGTTCACCCCGCTTGAGCTGCGCGAACTCGCACACTCCCGCGACGTGGACATCGTCCTGTACGAAGAGGACTTCCAGTTCGATGAAGCTTCCGAAGAAGCAATGGAGAAGAACGCACAGACCAAGGTCATGATGAAGACCCTGCGCGGCTGGCTGGAAGACCAGAAGACCAAGGAGCAGACCGCATCCCGCCGTCTGCACCTGCACTTCCTGCAGTCCCCGCACGAGATCCTCGGCGAAGACGGCAAGGTCGTGGGCCTGCGCATGGAACGCAACAAGCTCGACGGCAACGGCGGCATCATCGGCACCGGCGAGTACGTGGACTACCCCGTACAGGCTGTCTACCGCGCAATCGGCTACTTCGGTTCCGAACTGCCCGAAATCGGTTACGACGACAAGCGCGGCGTCATCACCAACGTTGAGGGTCGCGTCGTGGACGAGAACGGCGAGGTCGTTCCCGGCCTGTACGCATCCGGTTGGATTAAGCGCGGCCCTGTCGGCCTGATCGGCTCCACCAAGTCTGACGCGCTCGAAACCATCACCCACCTGCTCGAGGACCGCGAGAACCTCTACACCGCACCCGAGCCGGAGGCAGAGGCATTCAGCGCCTACCTGGACTCCAAGGGCATCAAGTACACCACCTGGGAAGGCTGGCACCGCCTGGACGACCACGAGAAGGCACTGGGCGCCGCATCCAAGGATGCAGCCGGTGAGCCTCGCGCCCGCGTGAAGGTTGTGGACCGCGACGAGATGGTCAACATCTCCCGCGGCGAGTAATCCTTACCTCTAGCACGTAGAGCATAGAAATCGACCCCGTACCGTGAACCGGTGCGGGGTCGATTTTTGTCTATATATAAGGAAGCGGGGGAGTAGGGGGCTCTCGGAAAGTGCTCGCCCGGAAGAGTTATCGAAAGAGCGGTTAAAGAAACCCACCCCGCACCATGAGGTCATGCGGGGTGGGCTGGGTAGGTGCCGAAGACACTCGAGGACATACCCTCCGGCTACCCGGACGCGCAGCGAGCCCATGCAGTGACTCCACGTGCGGCGCATCCCTTAACGGGGTCTAGAAAGCTAAAGAAACACCAAGATTAGCTCTCTAAACAAGCGCATAGCCGTACGGTGTGTAGACTATGCACACTTTTTGAGGACGTCTTCAATGCCCAAAATGGCCTTGAGTACGGTTTCAGTTTCAGTACCCAGCTTCTTGCGGGCTTCACCAGAAATGACGGCCTTCACGATGTTCTTGAAGGTCTTCCACTGCTTGAAGGCGTTAACGAGTGCCTTAATAAGCTTGTAAATGGCGATGCCCAGCTGAATGACAAACTTTGCAATACTGACAACGCAGGCAATAACACCAACGGGGGAGAGAGCTGCGTGGGCGCGTCCATCAGACTTACGAACAGCGGCCTTAGCGCTTGCAATCTGACGGCCTGCGTCAGTGCCCTGGACGGTGGTCAGGTTGCCCAGTGCGCTCTCAATGCCGCTATTAACGCGGTTGGAGGATCCAGGCTTCGCATACTTCAAACGGGCAGGTACCTGCTCTAGGCGGCGCAGGATCAGCTTGAGCTGCTGGTCGGCAGTCATTGCCTTCTGCGGGTGCGCCATCTGCTGTGCCTGCGCTGCGGGTGCAGCTACACAGCCGAGAGCGATGGTTGCGGTGCCTACGCCGAGTGCACGGAATGCCATGCGGCGATTCATCGTTGCGGACACTGGATCCCCCTTTGGATCTCTATGCGGTTTATCGGTGCTGTAATGTGCGGTGACTTTACGTCTGGGGCTCCGGAAGTGGCCCCGTGCAAGGTCCGGAAGTGACCTCACGCCCTCTATAGTACGGTGCTCAAAGAGGGGGCTTCAAGCTATTTCAGGGGGTATTTTCAGCCAGCTTTCATCTCTCCTTGTCAATCGCTAGAGGTTTATCAAATCTTTATATTTCTGCGTCGTCATAATTGCGTAGATATCTGCACTGAGAGAAAAATAAGCGTCTGACAAGCAGGTTTATTGTATTCCCAAGAATGAATATTTGCATCTACGTGCATTCTGGTCTGTAGTTGCTTTGCGTGGCAGAATTTTGTGGGTCGCTTGAAGGTTGAGACGAGTCTTGCTGAAGGGATGCGCCGCCAGATTCACCGAAGATGCACCACGGAGTCCATCGCAGGATTCACCACAGAATTTGCCGCAGGATTCACTGCAGAATTCGCCGTGCACTCTCTTGCGTTTTTGCACTCCGGGTAGCGCCTCCGTGTGCACCTTATATAGGCGCTGCAGAAAGTGCTGAAAATTTTTTGGAGATTTTTTGGACTGCCGTGAGGCGAGTGGGGGAGCGGAAAACGGATTTTCGGAACTCTTGTGAAGGGTCGTTCAAAGATCTTTGACTCTCTTTGGAGCAAAATTTTGGAAGATTCTGAAGAAAATCTGTAGAAATCAGAGCGGGAAATAGGGCTTCCTCGAGGCCTCTGTAGGTACCCAAAAGCCGCTAAAACCCCTCCAAAAGCCCCTGATGTGGGGTGTTGTGAAGAAATTTTAAAATTTTTTGAAGTTTTTCTGAATCCTCATTGACAAGCTTAAACACATATGTGTCAGGCTATAAATGGTCGAAAATGGGGGTCAAAATCGGGCAAAATCGAACAAAACGGTTTGCGCGCCTCCGCAAACCTGTCATAGACTAGTGGAGGTTCGAACGACGGGATGAAGAAAACGGAACCTGTTCGATCGACTAGGCCCCCATCGTCTAGCGGCCTAGGACGCCGCCCTTTCACGGCGGTAGCACGGGTTCAAATCCCGTTGGGGGTACTTGCAAATCATATCGATTTGCAAAGCCAAGTTAGATGATATAGAATTTACTTCTGTTGATTCCAACAAGGCCCCGTAGCGCAGTTGGTTAGCGCGCCGCCCTGTCACGGCGGAGGTCGCGGGTTCAAGTCCCGTCGGGGTCGCTCTGGCCGCGTAAGTTCAGATGATTATTCATCCGAAGACGCGGTCATTGCGTATCTAAAAGTAAATACGCAAGGCTCTGTAGCTCAGTTGGTAGAGCGTACGACTGAAAATCGTAAGGTCACCGGATCGACGCCGGTCGGAGCCACGAAATCCGCCTCCAGGCTTCTACAGTGGGGCGGGTTTTGTTTTTAAAAAACTTTGCGGTTCCAGATATTGCAAAACCGTCGAAAAGGCGGCATCTTGGGAATAAAACCCTGAGATGCCGCCTTTTTGTATATGGAAACAATGCCACGCCCACACTAGAAAGCCCCACCGCACCCATGACCGCCCAAAATTCAGCCGCACAAAATTCAACTCACCAACGC
Organism: Rothia sp. HMSC075F09; assembly: GCF_001810515.1. NCBI lineage: Bacteria > Bacillati > Actinomycetota > Actinomycetes > Micrococcales > Micrococcaceae > Rothia > Rothia sp. HMSC075F09. Next base: position 58,947 of record NZ_KV801786.1, on the reverse strand, counting down.
CTGGAGGACTCACCCCAAATTCCGTGGGCAAAAAATGCTGCTGTCGATAGTGCTCAGGCGGGCGGAATCCGCTTCGAGAACATCACCAAGAGCTACCCGAGCCGAACCGGTGAACCCACCACGGTACTGCAGAACCTGAATCTGCACATTCCCGCCGGTCAGATTACCGTGTTCGTCGGCCCCTCCGGATGCGGTAAAACCACTAGTCTACGCATGATTAACCGCATGGTTGAACCCAATAATGGCACCATCACCATTGACGGCGTGAACGTGCACGAGAAGAACCCCTACGAGCTGCGCCGCGGCATTGGCTACGTGATGCAGCAGGGCGGGCTCATGCCGCACCGTACCGTCGCGCAGAATATTGCCACCGTGCCGCGTCTGCTCGGTGCCTCCCGCAAGGAGGCGCAAGCTCGCGCCCTCGAACTGCTCGACGTGGTCGGTCTGGATTCTTCGTACGCCAAGCGCTACCCCTCCCAGCTTTCGGGCGGTCAGGTGCAGCGCGTTGGTGTGGCACGTGCTCTCGCCGCCGATGCGCCCGTCCTGCTGATGGACGAGCCGTTCTCCGCAGTGGATCCGGTAGTGCGCACCGACCTGCAGAAAGAGCTGCTACGCCTACAGGGGGAACTCGCCAAGACGATTGTGTTCGTCACCCACGACATTGATGAGGCGCTTCTGCTCGGCGATACAATCGCCGTCTTCGCGGAGGGCGGCCGCCTCGCACAGTTCGGTACTCCAGAAGAGATTCTCTACAGCCCCGCCGATGATTTTGTGCGCTCCTTCGTGAGTCGCTCCGTTGCCGGCCTGCTGGATGAGCAGACGGTGCGCCAGGCGCGTGCACGCCGACTTGCCGCCTCCCGAGAAGCGCAGAATGGTGCGGCAGAAGGCGAGAAAAGCGAATGAGTCTTCTAGGAAATGGTGTGCTCGCGGCACCACCTCTCACCGCGCATCCCCTAGTGGCATCACCCCTCGCCGCAAGCGACATGCACTGGGAATGGGTCGCCACCAACAGCCAGCGCATCCTCGAGCTGACCCTCAGCCACCTCTACCAGGGCGTCGTACCCGTCGCGATTGGCGCTCTCGTCGCGCTGCCGGTCGCCTACTACGCGAGCCGTCGCCGTGACCGCGGTTCCGAACGCCGCATCGGTGCGCGAACCCTCATCCACCTCTCCTCGCTGCTGTACACCATCCCATCGATCGCGCTGTTCGTACTGATGCCGCTCATTCTGGGCACCTCCATTATTTCCCCGCTGAACGTGCTCGTCGCCTTGAGTGTCTACTCCTTCTCGCTCATGGTGCGCTCCGGTGTGGATGCCTTCGACTCCGTACCCGATAGCGTGCATGAATCTGCACGCGCCCTCGGATACACGCCTCGACAGGCACTGATGGAGCTCTACCTGCCCCTCGCTACGCCCGTCATTATGGCGGGAATCCGCGTGGCAACCGTGGCAAATATTGCGATGGTATCCGTGGGTGCCCTTATCGGTGTGCCCTCGCTCGGCACGCTCTTCACCGACGGACTCGCGCGCAATATCCCTTCGGAAATCCTGGCTGGCGTAATCCTTAGCCTGCTGCTCGCGTTGGTCCTCGACCTGTTCCTTATCCTTCTGACGAGGGCATTTACGCCCTGGCAAGCGGCTACGGTTGCGAACCACCGCAGCCCCGAAAGGAAGGCGTAACCCGTGAACGTCATAGAACGAACCTTCGCCTACCTCATGGACGGCGCCAACTGGCAGGGAAGCGGCGGAATCCTCGTGCGCCTGCTCGAACACCTGAGCGTCACCGCCCTCGCCACCGCCTGCGCGGCACTCATCGTCGTGCCCCTCGGCCTCTGGGCTGGACACCACCGACCCTCCGACGGCACTAACCGCCGCCGCAGCAACCTGCTCATGAGCGCCGTAGCCGCCACCCGCGCGCTACCCGCGCTCGGTCTGCTCACCATCCTGGCGCTCTGGCTGGGCGTCTCAACCCTGCCCGCCCTCATCGTGCTCATTATTATTGCGGCGGCACCCCTGCTCGCCGGAGTTCTTGAAGGCCTCGCCGCCGTGCCGGAAGACCTCGTGGACGCAGCCCGCGCCCAAGGCCTGACCGAATGGCAGATTCTGACCCGCCTCGAAATCCCGCTCGCCGCCAACATGATGCTCGGCGGGCTCCGCTCCGCACTCGTGCAGGTCATCGCGACCGCGACCATCGTCGCCTACCTGAGCGGCGGAACCCTCGGCAGGTACCTTTTCGACGGGCTCGCCGTGCGCGATTACCCGCGCATGCTCGTCGCAACCCTGCTCGTAGCGCTTCTCGCCTTCGCCGTGGACGCGCTCATGGGCCTTGTGCAGCGTGCGCTCACCCCCGCGGGGCTCACCATCAACCGGAAGAAGGCATGAACCCGATGAATCAGACGCCTCAAACCTTCTCACGTCGCACTGCCCTAACCGCCGCCGGTGCACTCGGCATGGCGGGTATCCTCAGCGCCTGCGGGCTCAGCGGCGACAAAGTCTTCAGCGGCGAACACGAAGGAATCATCGTCGGCTCAGCCGCCTTCGCCGAATCCCAGATTCTCGCTGAAATCTACGCCGGAGCCCTCGCCCGGGCGGGATTCAATGCCCGCACCCAGCTGAGCATCGGCGCCCGCGAGGCGTACCTGGGGGCACTCGCCTCCGGTGCGGTGGACGTTATCCCGGACTACTCCGGAAACCTGCTGCTTTACCTGGACCCGAAGGCTACAGCTAACACTGCGCAGGAGATTCTGCAGGCGCTACCCGCCGCCCTCGGCACCCTCACCACGGGTGGCTCCGGGGCTGAAATCCGCGCCCTCAACGCCTCCGAGGCGGAGGATAAGGACTCGCTCGTTGTTACCGCGCAGACCGCCCAGAAGTACGGTCTGCGAAGCCTTGAAGACCTCGCCTCCCGCTGTACGAATCTGAGGCTCGGTGCCGCCCCGGAGTTTGCCGAGCGTGCCTACGGCATCCCGGGTCTGAAAGAGAAGTATGGATGCGTCCCCGCCGAGTTTGTGCCCCTCTCGGATGGCGGCGGCGCGCTGACCGTCAAGGCCCTGCTGGATGACACCGTGCAGGTGGTTGACCTCTACTCGACCACCCCCGCAATTGAGCAGAATCAGCTGGTGGTGCTGGAGGATCCGAAGAACATGATTCTGGCTCAGCAGGTGCTGCCCATTATCAACACGTCGCGAGTTCCCGACTCTGCGGCGGAGGTTCTGAATCGTGTCTCGGCGAAGCTCACTACCGCCGATTTGCGTACTCTCAATGACCGTGTTTCGGGTACCTCTAAGCAGGAGCCCGCGCAGGCGGCGGCTGCCTGGCTGAACGAGCACGGCTTCTAAGATTCTGCCTGATATTCCACATTAATTCCGCTACAGGAATGTCTATAAACAAAACCGACCTGGGAATATTCTAGAAATAGAATATTGCCAGGTCAGTTTAAATCATCCCGCCCCACAGGCTAGGGGAGAGGCGCGGAACCGCTTTTAGCCCTCAATCAGTAGCGCCAGAGCCTCATAGGGGCGCAGGCTCAGCGTCACCGTCTCAGCCGAATCAGATACAGCAGAATCCGCCGCAGCAGAATCGACCGCAGAATTCTTGTAATTACACACCAGCACGCGACCGGAACGAACGAACTCGGCCGGAACCTCAATCTCGGTCGGCTCACCGTAGAAGTTCGTCAGCACCAGCATGCGCTGTGCCGGGCTACCGTTCTCAGCACTAGTCTCAGCGGGCAGCTCACGCAGGTACGCAAACACCCGCTCGTGATCCAACGCGTAGGGTGCGTACGAACCCGCAGAGATGACCGGGTACTGCTTACGCAGGGCAATCAGGTTGCGGTAGTACGGCAGAATCACGCCGTCGCGTTCCTCATCCTCCACCGAAATACCGGCACCGGTCGCCGCATCACGCACCGGGGCGGGAGCCAGCCACGGCGACGTGGAACCAAAACCAGCAGTCGCCGAATCTGCGGTCCACTGCATCGGCACACGCGAATTATCGCGAGCCTTCGACGCCACAATCTCCAGGGCCTGTTGCTCGCTCAGGCTGCGCTCACGCAGCATCGCGTAGGCGTTGTGCGCCTCCACATCCACGTACTGCTCAATCGAGGAGTAGACCGGGTCAATCATGCCGATTTCCTCGCCCTGGTACACGTACGGGGTGCCGCGTAGCAGGTGAATCACGGTCGCCAGCATGGTTGCCGATTCGGCACGGTAACGCTCAACGTCACCAAAACGGTTCAGCGCGCGCGGCTGATCGTGGTTATTCCAGAACAGCGCGTTCCAGCCGCCGCCGGCCTGCATACCCAGTGCCCAATCGTTCAGGATCTGCTTCAACTTGGCAAAACGGAACGGCACCTTCGACCACTTCTCGCCGTTCTCGTAGTCCACCTTCAGGTGGTGGAAGCTGAACACCATGTCCAGCTCGTGGTTTGCCGGGTTGGAGTAGCCCACGCAGTTTTCGATGCTGGTCGAGGACATTTCGCCCACGGTCACGGTGTCATCATACTGACCGAAGGATGCGCGGTTCAGCTGCTGAATGCGGGTGTGCACAATCGGGGTGTCGGTGTATTGTGCCTTGTCCACGGTGCCTTCGGGGGCGTCGAGTAGCTCTTCACCCTTACCGATGACGTTAATGACGTCAAAGCGGAAACCGCGTACACCTTTCTCGTACCAGAAGTTCACGACCTTAAACAGTTCGTCGCGCACAGTCGGGTTGTACCAGTTCACGTCCGCCTGGGTGCGGTCGTACAGGTGCATATAGAACAGGGGCGTGCCGTGTTCATCCGTGTACTCGCCAAAGCGGGACCAGCAGGGGCCGCCGAACTTCGATTCCCAGTTGGTCGGTTCGCGCAGCTGACCATCCTCGGTGTATTTGCCGGGGCGAATGTAGAAGTAATCCCAGTACTCGCGCTCACCGGCGAGCGCACGCTGGAACCACTCGTGCTCGGTCGAAACATGATTGAGCACCATATCGAACATGACGCCCACACCGTGCTTGGCGAGGGCAGCAATCATCTCTTCGACGTCCTCCATGGTGCCCAGGTCGGGGTTGATGGCGTAGTAGTCGGAGATGTCGTAGCCGTTGTCGTTCTGCGGGGAGGCGAAGAACGGGTTGAACCACACCATGTCCACGCCCAGGGAAGCAATGTAGGGCACCTTCTCGATGACGCCGCGCAGGTCGCCGTAGGCGCCACCCGCCGAGGAGTAGAAGGACTTGGGGTACACCTGGTAGATGACGGAGGACGCGAAATCCTTGCCACCTGCCGGGGTGGTTGCAGGGCTGGTTGCCGGGGTGAGGGTGAGCGATGCGGTGGGTGCCTGTGTCATGGAAACCTTCTGAAATGTAAGCAGGGTTCAGCGTGTATAAATCAGTGTGTTGGAAACGAACCGCGCCGGTGCTGCGTGTGCTGCTACGTATGCACAGCGAGGCCCGTACGCGGCAGGCACAGCGGCCCGCCGCCTCCCGGTGCGTTCGCCGACTGAATATCGCCGCCCGGAACCTGGGCTCATTCCAGATTAGGGGGCATAATGGGGTGATGTCCCCCGTCTACCCCAAAGGGGGCAATTCTGCCGCAGATCCGGCACAACCCCCGTGGCCTCAACCCTCCCACCGATAGGCGGTTGCAGGCTCGTGCGCGTTTCGATGCATGAAACCAAAGTGACCCTGAGCTGAAGAGCGTTGGACGCCGCGCGTAAAATCAGTACTTGCATCACTACGGAAGGTAAAACAATGCCAGAACTGCGTTCACGTACTTCAACTCACGGCCGTAACATGGCTGGTGCCCGCGCCCTGTGGCGTGCCACCGGCATGGGCGATGACGACTTCGGCAAGCCCATTATTGCTATTGCGAACTCCTTCACCCAGTTCGTGCCCGGCCACGTGCACCTGAAGGACATGGGTGAACTGGTCGCCGGCGCGATTCGTGAGGCTGGCGGCGTCGCCAAGGAATTTAACACCATCGCTGTTGATGACGGCATCGCGATGGGTCACGACGGTATGCTCTACTCGCTGCCTTCCCGCGATCTGATTGCTGACTCGGTCGAGTACATGGTCAACGCGCACCGTGCCGACGCGCTGGTCTGCATCTCTAACTGTGACAAGATCACCCCCGGTATGCTTCTGGCGGCTATGCGCCTGAACATCCCCACCATCTTTGTCTCTGGCGGCCCCATGGAGTCCGGCGAGGGCATTGAGGGTATTGTTGAGCACCGCCTTGACCTGGTGGACGCCATGGTGATGGCTGTTGATGACAGCGTCAGCGACGCTGCGCTCGCCCAGATTGAGAAGAATGCGTGCCCGACCTGCGGTTCGTGCGCGGGTATGTTCACCGCGAACTCCATGAACTGCCTGAATGAGGCGATTGGCCTGGCGCTGCCCGGTAACGGCACCACCCTGGCTACTCAGGTTGCTCGTAAGGAGCTGTTCCTGGATGCTGGCCGCCGCATCGTTGAACTGTCCAAGCGCTACTACGAGCAGGATGACGAGTCGGTTCTGCCGCGCTCCATTGCGACCAAGGAGGCGTTCGAGAACGCTATGGCGCTGGATGTGGCGATGGGCGGTTCGACCAACACTGTGCTGCACACCCTGGCGATTGCTCATGAGGCGGGTGCTGACTTCACCCTGAAGGATATTGACCGTATTTCGCGTCAGGTTCCCTGCCTGGCGAAGGTTGCCCCGAACTCCACTAAGTACCACATTGAGCACGTGCACCGTGCCGGCGGTATTCCTGCCCTGCTGGGTGAGTTGAACCGTGCCGGCCTGCTGCACAAGAACGTTCATTCTGTTCACGCTGACTCGCTGGACGAGTGGCTGGACGAGTGGGATATCCGCAGCGGCAAGGCGAGCGAGAAGGCGAAGGAACTGTTCCTCGCTGCTCCCGGCGGCGTGCGCACCACTCAGGCGTTCTCCACCGCGAACAAGTACGAATCCCACGAGACCGACGCCGAGAACGGTTGCATCCGCGCCGTGGAGCACGCGTACACCAAGGACGGCGGTCTGGCGGTCCTGTACGGCAACATTGCCCAGAACGGCGCGATCATCAAGTCTGCTGGTATTGATGAGGAGCTGTTCCACTTCAAGGGCCGCGCCTTCGTGGTCGAGTCGCAGGACGAGGCTGTGCACGAGATTCTGTCGAAGAACGTGAAGGAAGGCGACATTGTTGTCATCCAGTACGAGGGTCCGAAGGGTGGCCCCGGCATGCAGGAAATGCTGTACCCGACCTCCTACCTGAAGGGTCTGGGCCTTGGCAAGAAGTGTGCGCTGATTACTGACGGTCGTTTCTCCGGTGGTACCTCGGGTATTTCTATCGGTCACGTCTCCCCGGAGGCGGCTGCTGGCGGCGCGATCGGCCTGGTGCAGACCGGTGACGAGATTGAGATTGACGTGAACAACCGCATCCTGCGTGTGAACGTTTCGGATGAGGAGCTTGCTGCTCGCCGCGAGGCGAAGGGCGCTGCACCGTGGCGTCCGACCAAGCCGCGTGAGCGTCAGGTATCGAACGCCCTGAAGGTGTACGGCATGCTGGCTGCTTCGGCTGATAAGGGCGGCGTGCGCATCCTGCCCGAGGACGCATAAGCCCCTCACGTATCGTGTGAGAATTTAATATCTTGCCCTGATGGGCTGGCGCCCCGTTCCGCGGTTTTTCTGCGGGCGGGGCGCTGTTCTTTGTTCGCGTATTTGTTTACCGTCGTGGGATACCCGGTGCGGCGTATTGCCTTGTCAGTTGCGGTGCAGTAGGGTGTAAGAAGGTATTTAGGTACCCGATTCACCGACTCAGCACAACCACTCAAACACAACGCAATTCGCAACCCTCACGAGGACGTATTCATGGTTACCCTGCCCGCACGCGCACAGCGTGCTTTTACTCGTCGTGCCCTGACGGCTCTTGCCTGTATCGGTGCGCTCGCTTTGAGCTCTTGCTCTGCTCAGCCGCAGGCTGATGATTCTGAAACCGCCCCGATGATGGTGGCGACTTCTTCTGCGCCCGTTGATGCAAAGACCCTGTTCACCGCGGCGGATGGCTCCTGGAAGCCGAATACTGTGCAGATCTCTGCCGGCCTGGATTCCCCGGTAACGTACGACTCGGTAGCGACCCCCACGGATGAGCCGAGCACGGACGCCGAGTACGAGGCGGCATACGCCTCGGCGAGTGGCTCTGCGAACACTATTGATGCGGGCACCCGCTGCGGTGTGACAAGCCTGCTGGGTGGTTCCGCCGGTATTTACGTGTATGACGGTTCGGATTGTGCCAAGGCTCAGGAGGCGGTGCGCCTCTTCAACAGCCGCAAGAACCAGGACGGCGCGGCGAGTGTTGAGTGGTACCAGTGCGCTACGAAGGTGCAGGGCCGCGACTACATTACGGGTGCCTGCTTCACGCAGGGTGGTAGCGTTGAGAAGCCGCGCCTGGCGCTGATTCCGGCACAGACCCGCATGCTGTCGGGTACGCTGACTTTCGCTGAAGCGTACGGTGGCGGCACTTTCGGTCAGGGTGATTCTGCGAAGACTGTTGAGGCGCTGCGTTTCACCAGCCCGGACTCTAAGGTCGCGTGTTCGGTGACCCCGTCAGGTGTGGACTGCCAGGCGCTGGTGGGCGTGACCCTGGAGGGCTGGGATGCCGCATCCGGTAAGGCGCAGCAGCGCGTGCACATGGTGCAGGGCCAGGCGCCCGAGGTGAGCCTGGTCGGTCAGACCGCCACCCCGGAGCCGGTGAATACCGAGGGTATTACTGCACTGCCGACCGGTCAGGTGGTGACCGCGTATGGTTACACCTGCAAGTCGGTGAATAGCGGTAAGGTGCATTGCGTGAGCGCGACGAATGGTTTCACGCTTGATTCGGTGGAGGTCGGTTTGGAACGCCGCTAGACCGAGCATAAAGGCGCGCCGCGAGTAGCTGCGCTCGTCTCCAAGGGTGATATACGAAGGTGCCCGGCGCCCCTCACAGAGGGGGTGCCGGGCACCTTCGGTATTTAACGTCGCTTAGCGGAAGTTGACGATGCGAACGTCCAGCTCGGAGGAGAGCAGCGGCTCCCATGCGGCAACAGCCTTCTGGAAGTGCTCGGCGCCCATGTGCTTTTCGAGTAGTTCCTGGGATTCCCATCGCTCGATGAATGCGAAGTCGGTGTCGGAGACGGCACCGAAGTCGTAGCTGACGTTGCCTTCGTCCTGGCGGCTTGCGGTCACGAGCGGTTCGATGGTCTTGAGGAATTCTTCGACGTGCTCGGGCTTGACGGATACTCCGGCGTAAACACCAATCATGGGGCTCTCCTTATGGGGTGGGCGGCGTGAGGCCGCGTTGTATATGACTCTTTTACCGTACACCTTCACCCCCGGTTCGGGGAGGCAATGGTCGTGGTTTTCTTGCGCTGTGGCGGCGGGTGAGAGGATTTTCGGCTGGCCCATTCGCTAACTGTAAAAAAGGTGTTTTATATTTGCGTGCCCCTTTCTTTTCGACCTATAAAAGAACGAGGACGATACACCGCATGAATGGAAGGAGAAGCGGTATGGCACACATGGGGGGTGACACTCATGGGATTTTCACCGGCGCATATCAAACGATGCACCCTGACTTGGGAGGCTCCCGACTATAGCGCCTCGTACCCTGCCGGGTACACGAATCAGGGCGTTGCTGTGATTGCGGTGGCTCAGGAGCATCGTACGGCGCAGGGTTTTTGCTATTCGGCGTTGTCGACGGTGGTTTTTATTTCTAAGCAGGACGGCACCCGCACGGTGGTGAATGAGGAGCTGATGCTTTTCACTCACGTTCATTCCCTGATGGAGTGCTGTGATGAGGTGCATCCGCGTCTGCTGGGCCGTGCCGTGCTTTCTGCGTGGGATGTGGTTCCTGAGCAGTACCGTCAGAACCTGGTGACGATTGCTGCTGACCGTAAGAATTTGAAGCATCTTTTCCGTGATTGCGACCAGTTGAAGGGGATTATGGAGTACCGCGCCTTTGAGAAGGTGCTGGACCCGTACGATAACCATTCTTTGGGTGAAGTGCATGTGAAGCTTGCTGGCACGCCCGCGTATGAGCGGATGCAGGCTGAGGTGTGTGCGGCACGTACCGCTGTGGATGAGATGGTGGAGGAGGCACTGACCCCTCGTCCGCTGGCTCAGCTGCAGGACTATAGCGTTTTCACGGATTGTTCGTTCCGTTCGACTCACAATAAGAAGTATCAGCGTGGCGGCCGTATGGGTATCGCCGGCGTGAGTGAGGACGGCTTCTATTTTCATGCCCACTATGATGGCGTGAACATTATGACCGGTGAGCTGTCTGCAATGTTGGCGGCTTATACGGTGTTCCATAGCGGTTCGCGCCGCCTGATTATTCATACGGATTCTTTGGGTGCGTTGACGTTTGTGTTGCGTTTGGCGCATAGCCGTTGGGCTTTTGAAGCCTGGGTTTCTGAGGGCATTCAGGATGAGCGTGTTGTGGCTCAGATGCGTGCTTTGACGGAGGCTATCCGCGAGAAGCGTGTGCTGGTGAAGCATGTTCCGGGCCATACGGGCCACGGTTTGCAGGAGAGTAGCGACTCTGTGTCGAAGATGCATCGCCATTTTCCGGGGCAGATTGTGGATAAGCGTCACCAGAGCGAGTTTAATCAGCGTTGCGAGTCGATTATTACTGCTTTGTCGGGTTGTGCGAAGGCTGTTCGCCTGCTTGCGCCGGAGTGGTTGCAGATTAAACCTTCTTCAATCCACACGGGAAACCGTTTATGGCGCTAAACTAGTCCAGGGTAGAAATGAACGCGCGATACATTCGCCGCATACGAAAGTATGCAATGTCGGAGGTGTCGCGTGTTTCTTTTTGCCCTTTTGCCTTTTCTGCATGCGCTTGTGTGCGGCGGGCCTGCAGCGATAGATGTACAGCGGTGGGGATAGAATTGTGTGAAGAATTTTTTTGATTCTCCCGATTTTCAGCGGGCGCACACTTTACTTATTCTTTGGGATCCAATTTATGCAGTTTCTTCCTCCTCCCGGTTCTTCTCTATATATCCCGCTGGTGGTGCTGTACGCGCTGACGGCGCTTTCGCCGGTGCTTTTTATCTGCCTCTACCTGCGGGAACGCCGTAGCGTGTTTGTCGGCTGGCTACTGATTGTGACCGTGGGGTTGCTGGGTACGAGCCTGGGCGCAATGGCGGTTGTGTCAGAGAACCAGATTTTGCTGGTGCTGGCGCTCCTCATTGTTATCATTCCGGTGATTCTTTCGCTTTTTACGCCTCTGGGTTTGACCGGTCTGTTCCTTTATAGCGGTGTGCGCCTTATTGCTCGTGAGGGTTTTTCGCTCACTAATTCTTTGGCATTGGCTGCCGGTGTCGCTCTTATTGTGGGGCCGTTCTTTGTTCCCGGTTCGGTGGAGAATGTTCCGTTTGGCGGCGTGTGGGGCACTATTTATTTCTATTTTTCGCTGGTGCTGACCTATTTCACTATCTACGCGGTGGGCTTTACTGTGGCGGCAGCGTTGAACCTGGTAAATTTCCGCCAGCAGGCTGACTATGTGGTGGTGCTTGGTTCGGGTCTTATTGGTGACCAGGTGACTCCGCTGTTGGCGGGTCGTATCGATCGCGGCATTGAAATTTACCGTAAGAACCCCGGCTCGAAGCTGATTATGTCTGGCGGTCAGGGCGCGGATGAGGAGGTGCCCGAGGGCGTGGCGATGACTCGCTACGCTGTATCCCGCGGCATTCCCGAGGCGGACATTATTGTGGAGGACCGCGCGGTGAACACCCGCGAGAACCTGCTCTTCTCTTACGCCTTGATGCCGGAGGTTGCCGAGGGTAAAACCCCGAAAGTTGCTGTGGTAACAACCAGCTACCACCTGTTCCGTGCGTTGCTGTTGGCACGTTCGCTGGGTCTGGAATGCTGGGGTGCGGGGGCTCGTACGAAGCTGTATTTTGCGGTGAATGCTTTTATCCGTGAGTTTATTGGGTATTTGAGTATTACTCGCCGTCGCCACATCATCACTTTGAGCCTGTGCACGGTTCTCTACATTGCAGTGGCGCTCTTCGTGTGGTATTTGTACTCCGCCGATTTGAAGGGCCCGGGCGAACCGATGTAGCATCCAGCTGCGGCTCTAGCCGGTAGCCCCGTCCTAATGTATAGCGCTGCTCTAGCATGTGGCCCGGCGCATCCCAGCGATGGTGCATACAAAAGCTCCCCTGATCTCGGTTAATCTGAGCTTCAGGGGAGCTTTGAGGTTATTTACCAGCGTGAGTGAACATAATCTTCACAATCGCGAGAACAATAACGGCGAAGGTGAGCCACACAGCGCTTCGGAAGGTACGCCAGCAGAGCGGTTCGCCGCGGTAGCGAGCAATCGCGAAGTTGAGGCTAAAAATACGCCACACCACGGTCGCAAGACAGAGGAGAATAGTGTAGTCAAAAATGATCTCGTAGGTGGCGCCGGGCGGTAGGATTGCCGCCAGAATCAGCAACAGCACGGGGTATACGGTCGTACCCAGAATCGGGCTTGCGTTGCCCAGCGCGTGCTTGACGAATTCTCGCGGCGGGGTGCCGCCGTGCAGTACCCGGTACTCCTGCATTTCTGCGATGACGTGGGCAATGTAGGTGGTCAGACCGGTACCCGTAATGTAGAGAATCGCGGTGCCGTCAAAGATAGCGTTCGCGTCGTAGACGCTCAGCAGAGCCGCCAGCACCAAGAAATTACCGTAGGTGTACGCGGAGATGCGGTGGGCTACATCGTGTGCATCGAGTTCAGCGAATTTGCGCCGTGCTTTACGAATTAGAAGGGGCAACCGATAGTCCTTTGGCGAGTGCGGGGATGAAAACTCAGACCCTGCGAGTGTGCGAAAAATAGTTTAGAGGAGCGATGACCACAGTCGGCAGAGGTTCTCCGTCATCTTGATGCGGCGCGGGCGCTCCGCCCACTGGGTGTACAGCAGCTCGGTGCAGACCTGCTCGTATTCGGCGCATACTTCATCCAGCATCGCCACCATTTTGCGGTCAATGACGAACGTTGACACTTCCATGTTCAGCGAGAAGGAACGCGGGTCCATATTGGACGAGCCAATGAACGCGATTTCGTCGTCGACCATCATGAACTTGGAGTGCAGCACGGTCGGGCTGGGGTACTGCAGAATACGCACACCCGCCTGCAACAGCTGCTCGTAGTAGGAACGCTGCGCCATGTTCGGCAGGAACTGGTCGCCCTTCTCGCACACAATCACGGTGGTTTCAATACCGGAGTATGCGGCGTTCGTGAGTGCCTGCAGTAGGGTCTCTTCGGGTACGAAGTAGGGTGAGCAGATGGTGATACGCCGCTCGGCGTTGTAGATCAGGTAGTTAATGAGGCGCAGGTTGTTTTCGGTTTCAAAACCGGGGCCGGAGGGCACAACCTGGGCGCGCATCCCATCCTTGTAGTAGGGGATATTGGTGTTAATTTCTGCCAGGATCAGCTGGTTCGTTTCGGAGTACCAGTCGGAGACGAAAACGGCGTTGAGCTCTTCAACGATGGGGCCGGTGCAGGAGAAGGTCAGGTCCTTCCACTCCAAGCCCTTCTTAATGTTTTCGGGCATGTCGTAGGAGCGGTGAATAGCGTTCTGCGAACCGGAGAACGCGACGCGTCCGTCCACGACGAGGACCTTGCGGTGGTTACGCAGGTCGGGTCGCTGCCACTTGAGTTTCCACGGTTTGAGCGGCAGCATGAGGCGCCACTGCATACCCGAGTCGTTGAGCATTTTCACGAGTTTCTTATAGGACGGGTATTTGCAGGAGCCGATGTGGTCGAGGAGTACGCGCACCTGTACACCGCGTTCGTGGGCTGCGAAGAGGGCGTCCCAGAGGACTGCGCTCGCCTCGTCGTAGGCGGTGATGTAGAACTCGAAGTGCACGTATTTGGTGGCGCGGTCGACTTCTTCCGCCATGGCGACCATTGCCTCGTGGTTGTCGGTGTGGAGGGTGAATTGGTTGCCGCCGACCAGGGGGAGTGAGCCCAGGGTGTAGTTGAGCTGGCTGGCTGCCTTTGCGGGGTCGGAGAGGTCGTCGGTGCGGGTGAGGAAGGGCTTGTTCTCGCTGACTTCGCGGATCAAGTCGTTCATGGCGTGTTGGCGTGCGCGGCGGTAGGCGGGCAGGCGCGAGGAGCCGAAGACGAGGAATGCGATGAACCCTACGAAGGGGATGAAGAAGATGGCCATGAGCCAGCCCAGGGCAACCACGGGTTTGCGGTTGTAGGGGAGCCAACAGAGGGCTGCGAGTCGGATGAGGATATCGGCTATGCCGAGTGCGAGGCGTAGCCAGTCGGGCAGGAAGTCGAGGTAGGCGGGGGCAAACAAGTTCATCCCTCTATTATGCCGGTATTTCGTGTGGGTTTGGGGGAGCGGGTTTGCCGCTTTGTAGCGCGATGTGTCGGTGGTGTGTTCCGGGGGGGGGTCTTAGCTGGCTATGCTATGAGCTTTAACGCTAAAAAAATGCACTTGAGCATTGTGTGCAGTGGTGAAATAATTGCAGTTATGCAGAAAAAGGAACAGAGTCTTCGCGAACGCCGCCGCGAACAAACCTGGACGGCAATCCACGAAGCAGCCCTCAAACGCGTCCGCGACCATGGGATGCGCGGAACCACCGTTGAAGAAATCGCCCAGGAGGCGGGCGTCTCCCCGCGTACCTTCTTCAACTACTTCCCCTCTAAAGAGGATGCCGTCCTGGGTCTGCGCGAACCGGTGGTCAGCGAGGAAATCCTCGAAACAGACCGTGCCCACGAGGATGACAACACGATCATTCGTGTAACCCACCTTCTCTGGGAGGTCATTTTCCAGAGCTTCCACTACGCCAAGGGCAAGGACCCTCGAGCTCCCTATCAGGAGTTCCCCGAGTCCGCGAAACGAATGAAGATGCACTACATGAAGTGCGAACAGGTGCTCACCGAGTACCTGAACACCATCGACTGGGTGGCTTTTGATGCTGCTGGTCGCCGCGGCCCCTTCCCGCGCCGAAACCCGGCTGACCCGCTGACCGATCACTTCCGCGAGCGATCGCGCGCAAAGGTCCAGCTTGCCTCCGCGGTGCTTCGTCAGCTGGAGTTTGCCCGCGACCTGGAAGACAAAGAGGATATCGCCCGCCATATCCGCCAGACGGTGAAGACCTTCCAGTTCCTGCTTTTTGAGCAGAACCGACCGGCAATCTAGCGGCGGTTCACTGCTACAAATGACAAAAGCCCGCCGGAAACCGAATCGGAGGCCCCGAATCGAGGTAACCGAATCCAGAGCCCGGCGGATACTCACAACAGACATATATAGAACGTAACTAAGGATTAAACGATGAGTACAGAGGAAAAGAATCTACCTCAGCCGCCAGCCGGTGAGGCTAAGCAGGAAAGTAAAAACCGCATCCGCGCCATGTTCCTGGGCCTGGTCATTGTGATGCTCATGTCCTCGCTGAACCAGACGATTCTGGCGCCGTCGCTGCCCACGATCGTTGGTGAGCTTCACGGCGTGGAGCACATGAGCTGGGTGATTACCATTTTCATCCTGCTTTCGACGATTACGATGCCGGTCTACGGCAAGCTTTCTGACCAGTTCGGACGCAAGCCCTTCCTGATTTTTGCGATTGTTGCTTTCATGGCGGGTTCGATTGTTGGTGCGCTCGCTCAGGACATGAACTGGCTGATTTTTGCTCGTGCCCTGCAGGGTCTGGGCGGTGGCGGTCTGATGATTCTTTCTCAGGCTGTGATTGCTGACGTGATCCCTCCCCGCGACCGCGGCCGCTACATGGGTATTATCGGTGGCGTTTTTGCTTTCTCGTCGGTGGCTGGTCCGCTGATTGGTGGCTGGATTACTGAGGGTCCGGGTTGGCGTTGGGCGTTCTGGCTTAATCTGCCGTTGGCTATTCTGTCGATTCTTGCGGTGATTTTCTTGCTACCGCACCGCCCGTTCCGTGACCGTGAGAAGCACAGTATCGACTACCTTGGTTCGCTGATTCTGATGGCGGGTACGAGTGCGCTGGTGCTTGCCACGATTTGGGGTGGCAACCAGTACGAGTGGACCTCGCCCGAGATTATTGGTCTGCTGGTCTTCTCTGTGGTTGCTGCGCTGGTGTTTATCCCGGTGGAGAACCGTGCGGCTGAGCCGGTCATGCCCATGTACCTGTTCAAGAATCGTAACTTCCTGCTGACTCTGGGCGCTTCGCTGGCGCTGGGCGTGGCAATGTTCGGTGCGGTGGAGTACATCCCGACTTATCTGCAGATGGCGCTGGGTGTGAGCGCTACGGTGGCCGGTCTGCTGATGATCCCGATGATGGGCGTCATGCTGGTGGTGTCCATTGTGACGGGCCGCGTGGTGTCGAAGAGCGGTCGCTACAAGCGTTACGTGACGAGCGGTACCGCGATTGTGGCGCTGGGCCTGTTCCTGCTGTCGACCGTGACTATTGAGACTCCGACCTGGCTGTTCTGTGTGTACCTTGCGGTGATGGGTGCCGGTCTGGGTATGTCCATGCAGTTCTTGACTCTGATTGTTCAGAACGCGTTCCCGGTGAGTGTGGTTGGTACCGCGACGGCGTCGAATAACTTCTTCCGTCAGGTGGGTGCTACTGTGGGTGCCTCGCTGGTGGGTGGTCTGTTTACCTCGCGTCTGACCTCGCTGATTTCTGAGCGTATGCCGCAGCAGGCGCTGCAGTCTTCGGGTAGCCATGCGTCTTCGTCTCTGACTCCTGAACTGGTGGCGTCTTTGCCGGAGCCGGTGCACGGCATCATTGTGAATGCGTATAACGATGCGCTGATTCCGCTGTTCCTGTACCTGGTGCCGCTGGGTCTGGTGTCTACGCTGCTTCTGCTCTTCATTCGTGAGGACGCGTTGGCGACGACCCTGGAGACTGAGCCGGCTGTTGATATTGCTCGCGCGGCGACCGGTGCGATTCCGGTGATTACTCCGGAGATGGCTGCTAAGGACGCTCAGGATTTGAAGAGCATGCACGGCTCTGCTCGTGCTCGTATTAATGAGTCGTTGAGCTCGGAGGCTTCGCCTGATTCGGAGCCTAACGCTAAGAGCTAGGGTCTTAGCACTAGACGCGGAGGCGTTGCCTTCCTGTATAAGTGGCGCCCCGGTGCGAGTCGTGTGCTCGTGCCGGGGCGCCGCTTTTGGCTGAGTTGCCTTAACCAGTGCGCTTAAGAGGTGTGCCTTAGTGCTTGGTTTAGGGGTTGGAAGTGTTGGTTTAGTCCCTTAAATAGTGGGTTTACGTGGTGTTTTGCCCCATTAAAGCGCTTATCGAAAAGGTTATTACGTCCCTATGTCGAGAGAATTGTTTCCGATGTAAAATTTTCGTAAAAATTGTTAATCCGCCCCTTTTCCCCGGTATTCCGGGGCATTTTTTTACCCAGCTCCCTTTTAGCTTGCATACAGGCTGTTCTAAGGGGTGAAAGTGCCCAATGTGGGTTTGGTGGAAGTGTTACAGGCTATATAAGATAAAGTACATATGCTCCTAGTGACAGTCATCACGAAGCAGTGCGCTAGGACAGCATGACACACATGCCTTAACACCGACATCTACACAAGGAGGGGAACCGTCCCATGTTTAGGTACATCCTCCAGCGATCGCTGACGTACCTCGTCATGGTCTTTATTACGACCACGATGGGTTACTTTGCAGCGGTTACTGCCCTGAAGCCTGCCCTCTTGGAGCAGGAAAAGGTTCCGAAGCCTAGCCCCGAGCAGGTGAACCGTAACTTCGCATCCCTGGGTCTCGATCCCGAAATGAACCCCTGGGACCGCTACGTTCAGTGGCTGACCAATGTGGTCACCAAGTTCGATTGGGGCCGTAGCCCCAACGGCGCGTACATTAACCAGGAATTTGGCCAGCGCGTGTGGGTTTCTACCCGCCTGCTGCTGGTGGCTACCATTCTCTCGATTGTGATTGGTATTGCCCTGGGTGTGTACTCGGCAGCTCGCCAGTACAAGTTCTCTGACCGTGTTATCACCGGTTACTCCTACCTGGTCTACATCATCCCCGCTCCCGTTGCTTACTTCGTGGTGCAGCAGGGCGCGACCACTATCAACAACATCGCCGTTGCTAATGGTGGAGAGAAGATTTTCTATGTGACCGGTATTTCGACTCCGGGTCTGACCGGATTCTGGGAAATCACCATGGATATGGCGGCGCACTACGTCGTGCCGACCTTCTGTATGACCATCTTCGGTTGGGCTGGTTACCAGATTGCACAGCGTCAGTACCTGCTCGATAACGTGAACGCTGACTTCGTGCGTACCGCTCGTGCTAAGGGCTTGACCCGTAACCAGGCGATTACTCGCCACGCACTGCGCGTCTCCTTCATCCCCGTGGCACAGTCCATCGCGTACCAGATTCCGATGATTTTTGCGGGTGCATTCTTCGCCGAGACCGTCTTTGCATGGCCCGGTATCGGTAAGTGGTCGATTGACTCCATTTCCGCGCAGGACGTGAACGCTGCGACCGTGACCCTCGCGTACGGTTCTGCACTGTTCGCTGTCGGTGCGATCATCGCTGATATCGCTACCACCATCGTCGACCCCCGAGTGAGGATCTCATGAGTCAGGTAACTGCAACTTCCTCCGTACCGGTGGTACAGGAGAACGGTGACTTCAAGGTCATCAACAAGAGCGTTATTATTCTGCGCCGCTTCCTGCGTAACAAGGCTGCAGTCTTCGGTCTGTGCGTGTTCATCGGCATGGGTCTGTTCGGTCTGTTCGGTAAGTACCTGACCAAGTACAAGCCCAACGACATTGACTACATGGCGCTGGGTGAAGGCCCCTCGGCCGAGCACTGGTTCGGTACCACCATCGCGGGTAATGACGTGTTCGCCATGATGTCTGAGGCCGTCTGGACCTCTCTCCAGATTGGTGTGGTCGTCGGTTTGGCCACTGTGTTCATCTCCGCAGTTTACGGTTGTGTGATGGCGTACTTCGGCGGCTGGATTGACAAGATCATGCTGTTCATCCTCGAGACCCTGATCATGGTTCCCTCGCTGCTGATTCTGGCAATTCTGATTAACGGTCAGGTTGGTAAGCAGATTCAGAAGAGCGTCCCCACCTGGGTTCTGCTCTCTGCAGTGCTGATTGCCTTCGGCTGGATGGGTAGCGCCCGTGTTATTCGTGCAATGGCGCAGTCCCTCATCAACCGCGACTTCGTGAAGGCTGCACGCTACATGGGTGTGCACCCCTTCAAGATTGTGATGCGCCACCTGGTTCCGAACATTGGCTCCCTGCTGGTTCTGAACTTCACCAGCGGCATCATGGGCGCTGTGCTCTCTGAGGTCGCTTACTCCTTCATCGGCATCGGTATTAAGTACCCCAACTACTCGCTGGGCTCGCTGATTTCGGATGCTTCGCAGCAGATTAACACCCTGCCGCACATGTTCTGGTTCCCGGTTCTGTTCTTCTTCCTGCTGGTTGGTCCGCTGGCCCTCATGAACGACGGTCTGCGTGACGCATTCGACCCGACTTCGATGTCGGTCGGTAAGATCAAGAAGTCCAAGAAGAACGAGAAGGCAGAGGCACCTGCTGCCGCTGCAAAGGAGGCGAAGAACTAATGAGTACCTCTCCCGTTCTGAGCGTTAAGGACCTCAACGTCCGCTTCAACACTGAGAATGGCATCGTGCATGCTGTTCGCGGTGTGAACTTTGACCTGTACCCCGGTAAGACCCTGGGTATTGTGGGTGAGTCCGGTTCCGGTAAGTCCGTTGCCTCCATGGCGATTATGGGTCTGCACCCGACTACCGCTGACATCACCGGTTCGGTCAAGTACAACGGCACCGAGCTGCTGGGCTTGAGCGATAAGGAAATGTGCGCATACCGCGGCAAGGAGATCTCTATGATCTTCCAGGATCCGCTGTCCTCGCTGACCCCCGTGTACACCATTGGTGATCAGATTGCTGAGGTGCTCAAGGTCCACAACAAGGGCATGAGCAAGCAGGCTATCAAGGACCGTTCCATCGAACTGATGCGTATGGTGGGTATTCCCTCGCCGGCTGACCGCCTGCGTTCCTTCCCGCACGAGTTCTCCGGTGGTATGCGTCAGCGCATCATGATCGCTATGGCGATTGCGAATGACCCCCGCGTGCTCATCGCCGATGAGCCCACCACCGCACTGGATGTGACCATTCAGGCGCAGGTGTTGGAGGTTATGCAGAAGGCCCAGGAAGAGACCGGCGCAGCGACCATCATGATTACCCACGACCTCGGTGTTGTGGCTGGTATGGCTGACGACATTCTGGTGATGTACGCCGGTAAGCCGGTGGAGATTGCGAAGGCAGAAGACCTGTACAAGCATCCCTCCCACCCGTACACCATCGGTCTGCTGGGTGCGGTCCCGCGTGTGGACCGTTCCGAGAAGGTCTCCCTGGTTCCGATTGAGGGTACCCCTCCGAACCTGATTAACCCGGTGACCGCGTGCTCCTTCCGCCCGCGTTGCCCCATCGCTAAGAGCGGTGGCCAGTGCTGCCAGGACTCCAACGGCGAGCCCGATCTGCAGCTGCTGGAAGGCGTTGGCGAGGGCCACTACTCCTCCTGCACCATCTCTCAGGAGCTGGTCGGTAAGACCGCAGACGAGCTGTACCCGGTTCCGGAACCCCCGGTATCGAAGTACGACGGTATTCCGCGTGAGGAGCGTGCCCCCGTCCTGGAGGTCCGCAACGTCAAGAAGCACTTCCCGCTCATGAAGGGTGCGCTGATTAAGCGCCGCGTGGGCACTGTGAAGGCTGTGAACGGCCTGTCCTTCGATATTCGTGAGGGCGAGTGCTTCTCCATCGTGGGTGAGTCCGGTTGTGGTAAGACCACCACCCTGCTGGAAATCATGGAGTTCAACAAGAACACCGACGGTGAGATTCTGATTAACGGAACCTCCACCAAGGACGGCAAGTCCGCAGGTGAGATTCTTGAGCTGCGTAAGAACCAGCAGATGGTGTTCCAGGACCCCACCGGTGCTCTGGATCCGCGCTTCACCGTTTACGAGGTGCTGGCTGAGCCCCTGGAAAACCAGGGCATGAACAAGGCAGACATCAAGAAGCGCGTCATCGAGCTGATGCACATTGTGGGTCTGCAGCCTGACCACGTGAACCGCTTCCCGAACCAGTTCTCTGGTGGTCAGCGTCAGCGTATCGGTATTGCTCGTGCGCTTGCTGTGAACCCCAAGCTCGTGGTTCTGGATGAGCCGGTGTCCGCACTGGACGTGTCCGTCCAGGCTGGTGTGATTAACCTGCTGGAGGAGCTGCGTGCAAACCTGGGCCTGAGCTACCTGATGGTTGCTCACGACCTCGCGGTGATTCGCCACGCATCCGACCGCGTTGCAGTGATGTACCTGGGTCGTATTGTTGAGATTGGTGACGTCGACCAGGTGTTCGACAACCCGATCCACCCGTACACCCGTGCACTGCTCTCGGCAATTCCGGTTCCGGATCCCGAGGTTGAGGCAAAGCGCCACCGCATTATGCTTGAGGGCGACCTGCCCACTCCGGTGAACGCGCCTAAGGGTTGTGGCTTCTCGAGCCGTTGCCCGGTCTTCAAGCTGCTGCCTGAGGACAAGAAGCGTCGTTGCCTGGAGGAGATGCCGGAACTGACCCCCGTTGAGGGCCAGGATCACGGTTATGCTTGCTACTACCCTGAGGCTGAGGCCGCTACGGTGTAGCTCTAGAGTCGGCTGAATAAGTCGCATGTGTGCCGAGGGGCGAATATTCGTTGAATATTCGCCCCTCGGGTTTTTTAATGCCCGGTACTGGTGAGGCGCGTGCAGCTTGAGATTGTCACCTGGTGAGACGGCGGGAGCCTCAGAATGTGGCGCTTGGCACTGAAACCAGCAAGAAAACAGGAAAAACTGCACTGACTAGGCGTAACCTTTCTCACCATTCAAGATATGAATATTTATAGGCGAGCTTCTATACCGCGGGTAAGCCATAATTAAGCCTGTGGGTGCGCCGCTAGGGGCGTGCCTCAAGGAACACATTCATAGACCGGCACTAATTCATCGCTCACCGCACCCTAATTGCGGCGCATGAGCAGGGAACCCTTGACGCTTTCCTGCAGGATTATTGAGGGTCAAACGTATAAGAGGACACTCTCATGGAGAAGAATTTCATCCTGAACCGTCGTACCGTTCTCGGTGGCGCTGCAGCACTGGGTACCGTGGGCGTACTGGCTGCGTGCGGCTCGTCCAAGGACTCCAAGGCAACCACCCAGGGTGCAACCGTGGGCACCGATGCCAAGGAGCTTTATGACCTTGGTGAGGCAGCTGTATCTGAGCTGAAGGATGGCGGCACTCTGCGCCTGGCTATTCCCGGTATTGGTCCGGACTTCAACCTTTTCAGCGCGGACGGCAACTCCCTGTACACCCAGACTGCTATGAGCCCCGTGGCTTACGCAGGCCTGTGGCAGGGTGACCCCCTGGGTAAGCGCACTCTGGCTCCCGAGTTTGCGAAGAGCTTCGATGTCGCCGAAGAAAACGGTCTGCCCGTCGTCTCCATTGAGCTGAACCCCCAGGCTAAGTTCAACGATGGTACCCCCATCGACTACAAGGCTCTGCAGGCTACCTGGAACATCCTCAAGAGCACCGATGGTGACTACAAGGTCGGAAGCAGCGGCATCTACAGCAGCATTGCTTCCGTGGAGCGCGACGGTGATGACTTCAAGGTGAAGGTAACCTTCTCCGCACCTTACTACCCGCTGAATACCCTCTTCGCTGGCATTGTGCACCCGGCTCTGCTGGACAAGGAACTCTTCAACACTGGTTTCGTTGACAAGCCGCACCCCGAGTACTGGGTTGGCCCCTTCACCATTGCTGAAGGTGGTTGGAACTCGACCGAGAAGACCCTGACCCTGACCCGCAACGACAAGTGGTGGGGCGAGAAGCCCGTTCTGGAGCGCATTGTCTTCCGTCAGATGGATCCCGCTGCTGAGCGCGCGGCATTCAAGAACGATGAGCTTGATGCGATTGGTGCTACCACCGCTTCCGCATACAAGGAGCTCAAGGACGTTGCTAACATCGAGATCCGCCGAGGCTCTCGCCTGTTCTCCGGTGGCGTGACCATGAACCCCGCCCGCATGCAGGATGTTGCTCTGCGCCGCGCTGTGGTTACTGGTCTGAACCGTGAGGCTCTCGCCAAGGTTCGTTTCCAGGGCCTGGATTACGAAGAGAAGCTTCCCAACTCGATGATTCACATGCCCTTCAACGAGTACTACCAGGACACCTACCCGACCCCGAACAACGATGCTGCTGCTGCATCCAAGATTCTGGAAGATGCAGGCTACACCAAGAACGGTGAGTTCTACGAGAAGGACGGCAAGCAGGCTGCCTTCAAGTTCTCCATCTTCGGTGAGGATCCCACCTCCAAGGCTGTCGGTCAGACCCTGGTTCAGCAGCTGAAGTCCGTAGGTATTAATGCTGAGCTCGACTCCCGTGCTGTTAGCGAGTTTAACAAGACCATGGCCTCCAAGGACTACGACGCAACCTCCTCCGGTTTCGCTCCGAGCTCCCCGGATGCTACCGAGGCTACCGAGCAGTTCTACATGCGCCGTAAGCCTGAGGAAGCTGGTTCCGATGAGATCAATGAGATGATCGCAAAGATGAAGCTCATTGCTGACGACAAGGAACGCAACCAGGCTTGCAATGAGATCGAGAAGAAGCACCTGGCTGAGTTCGCAGTGCTGATTCCGCTCATGAACGGCCCCGAGTACAAGTTCGTGAAGAAGGGTCTGCGCAACTACGGCGTGTCCCTCTTCCAGGGCACCGGTATTCACTGGCAGAAGGTTGGTTGGGCTAAGTAAGTCCTTATCCCTTCACCTAATAGGTGAATAGTCTAGAGCTACTGAAAGTGTCCACCCGGATTATCCGGGTGGACACTTTTTGCATATCTGGAGGAATTGCTTTGGGCATTTTGTGTACCGGTGCAGGGGAGCGGTGGCATAGCTATCCGGCAAAATCCGAAAAATTCGCACAAAAACAGCGTATTCATGGTATGAATATTCAAAAAACACGATAAATATTAAGAAATATTGTAAAAATGCTTGGTTTTTGCTCCCGAGGCGCGCTACAGTGGAGTTATACAAAATTATGCAGTGCTCTGCATAAATAATCATTACTTCGGGGATACGGGATACACCCGCCCACACAAGACAGAAGGAAACCACTCCCATGACCGCCAACACCGCATACACCGCGAGTAGCCACGAAGCGACCAAGAACAGCTTCAGCCGCCGCGCCCTCATTGGCGGCACTGCGGCTCTGGGAGCTGTAGGTCTGCTCAGCGCCTGCGGCAACGGCAGTGCAAGCTCTGAAAAGACCAAGGCTGCCGGTGCCGGTGCCAATATCGAAGACCTCTACAATATCAACGCTCAGGACGTGAACAGCCTGAAGAAGGGCGGCATCCTACGCCTGCCCGCCGGATCTATCGGTCCGAACTTCAACTTCTATACCCAGAGCGGTAACACCAGCGATAACGTTAACGTTATGAGTACCATCAGCCAGGCTGGTCTGTGGAACCTTGACTTTGACGGCACCTACAAGCTGAACACCGACTTCGCTGTCTCCTTCGAGCACAGCAAGAAGGACGATAAGATTCAGGTTGCCGTCAAGCTCAACCCCAAGGCTGTCTTCAACGATGGCACCCCCATCACCTACAAGGCGCTCCAGTCCACCTGGAACATCTTCAAGAGCCTGGATAACGGCTACAACATTGTCACCAGCGGCATCTACGAATTCGTTGAATCCGTAGAAAAGGGTGAAGACGACTACAGTGCAACCGTCACCTTCTCCAAGCCCTTCTACCCGCTGCAGAGCCTCTTCTCTGAGATTCTGCACCCCGCACTGGAAGACGTCGAGCTCTTCAACAACGGCTTCGTGGATGCGCCCCACCCCGAGTACTGGGCTGGCCCCTTCACCCTGGCGGATAAGGGTTGGGACTCCACCGCGAAGACCTTCAGCGTTGTACCCAACGACAAGTGGTGGGGCACCAAGCCCCTGCTGGACAAGATTGTCTTTACCCAGATGGAATCCAGCGCTGCACGTGCCGCGTTCAAGAACGATGAAATTGACGCTATCGGTGCAAGCACCTCCTCCACCTATGCCGAGGTGAAGAACATTGCGGGTACCGAACTGCGTAAGGGCACCCGCCTCTACGCTGGCGGCCTGGATATTAACCCCCGCCGCGTCAAGGATGCTGCCCTGCGTAAGGCAATCTTCGTCGGCACCAACCGTGAAGCACTCGCGAAGATTCAGTACCAGGGCCTGCCCTACGAGGAAACCATCCCCGGTTCGATGATTCACATGCCCTTCTCACCCTACTACCAGGATTCCTACCCGACCCCGAATAACAGCGTTTCGGAGGCGCAGAAGATTCTGGAGGCCGCCGGTTACACCAAGAACGGCGACTACTACGAGAAGGACGGCACGAAGGCTGGCTGTGCAGTGGTGGTCTTCGGTGACGATCCGACCAACAAGGGTAAGGCTCAGACCTTCACTCAGCAGATGAAGGATGTCGGCATTGAGATCCGGATCGATCAGCACGCCGATAGTGAGTTCGCCACCATTCTGGGCAACTGGGACTACGATATTTCCTTCAGCGGCTACTCGGTCTCTGCTGACGCAACCGAGGGTACCAAGCAGTTCTACTACTCCGAGAACAACGAAGGTATCGGCAGCAAGGAAATCGATGCCCTCATCGACGCCATGACCCTCATTGAGGATGACAAGGAACGTAACCTTGCCTGTAACGAGATTGAGAAGAAGCACATGGCTGAGTTCGCCTTCCTGGGTACCATTACGAACGGCCCTGACTTTGTGATGGTCAAGAAGACCCTGGCTAACTATGGTCCGCACCTGTACAAGTCGATGGACTGGACTGCTGTGGGCTGGATGAATTCCTAGGGGTTCCTGCCCTATGAGCGGGTCGAATGCGTATATGCGCGTTCGGCCCGCTTTGCTGTGCCCGCTGACTATTTCTGGAGGTGGGGGAGGGGGCACTGCGTGAAGGGTGGTGGGGTTGTGCCGACATGGATTTAGGCTCGGTGTCTTAGGGCCGGGCGTAATAATTTAGAAATATTTATCGTGTTGCGCACTTGTGGTGATGCGTGTGGTGTACACTACTAAAAAATATTAAATGTGGCTTAGAACATAGCTTTAGGTCACATTATTTTGCATGGCTTGACCTGCCCGCCCATCACCGCAGATGGCAGACGCTCCTGTAGGCGGAAACCCCGCCTCCAGAGCACGCGAGCCACCCACTTTACACTGCAAACACTGCATCAGTGCAGTCCACACCCCCAAGGAGCCCGTCATGAGCCCCCACCCCATCCCCTCCCTCTCCGGATTCAACCCGATCATGAGCCGCCGCGTACTGTTCGGCGGCGCAACCGCCGTCGCTGCTGCCGGCGTACTGAGCGCTTGTGGCTCCTCGTCCCCCAAGACCGAGCACAAGGCAAGCGAAACCCCGTTCTATGAAATCAACGAGCAGGATGCCTCGAAGCTCAAGCAGGGCGGTACCCTGAACCTGAGCACCTACTCCCTGGGCCCGGACTTCAACCGCTTCTCCCAGAACGGCTCGAGCACCTCCGTCTCCGAAACCATGGGCGTTATCGCCGGTGCCGGCATCTGGCGCAGCACCTACAAGGGCGAAGACGAGCTCGACCCCAACTACTGCCTCGGCTTCGAAGCTAAGGAAGTAGACGGCAAGATCACCGCAGAGGTTCGCCTGAACCCCAAGGCAGTCTTCAACGACGGCACCCCCATCGACATCGACGCCCTCAAGGCAACCTGGCAGATCCAGCGTGACCCCGACGGTGAATACAAGATTGCCGCAGCGGGTATCTACGAATTCATCGAAAGCGTTGAAGCTATCGATGGCGACCGCTACCACGCACGCGTTGTTTTCAAGACTGCGCACAACCCCGTCAAGGGTCTGCTCTTTGGTGGAATCCTGCACCCGGCGATGCTCGACGTAAACCTCTTCAACGAAGGCTTCGTCGACAACCCCCACCCCGAGCTCGGTTGCGGCCCCTTCACTCTGGCACCCAACGGCTGGAACTCTTCCGAGAAGACCTTCACCGCAGTCCCCAACGACAAGTGGTGGGGTGAGAAGCCCAAGCTGGACCGCATCGTCGTGCGTGAAATGGCAGACGCTGCAGCTCGCGCCGCCTACAAGAACGGCGAACTGGACGTCGTCGAGTCACGTACCCTCAGCGCCTACAACGAGATGAAGGACGTTGCGAACTCTGAAATTCGCCGCGGTCGCCGCCTCTTCGCCGGCGGCATGAACCTGAACGCAGAGCACATCACCGATGTTGCTGTGCGTAAGGCAATCTTCCTGGGTATCGACCGTGGTGCTCTGGCAAAGATTCGCTTCCAGGGTCTGCCCTATGAAGAAGAAGTTCCCGGCTCGATGCTTCTGTTGGGTTCCTCCCAGTACTACCGCGACAACTACCCGGCACGTAACCCGGAGGAAGCACGCAAGGTCCTGGAGAAGGCAGGCTACACCAAGTCTGGCGACTTCTACGCGAAGGACGGCAAGACCATCACCCTGAAGCTGACCACCTTCGGTGATGACGCCACCACCAAGGGTCAGGCACAGACCTTCATCCAGAGCATGAAGGAAATCGGCATTAACTTCGAGCTCGATTCGCGTGCACAGTCTGAATTCTCGAAGGTTGTTGGTAACCGTGAGTACGACGTAAGCATTTCGGGCTTTGGCGTAGGCTCCGAGCCGACCAGTGCTGCCGAGTACTTCTACCACTCCAAGAACTGGAACGGCGTCGGCACCCCCGAAATTGACGCTATGGTCGACGAGATGGTCACCATCCTCGATGACGCTAAGCGCGCCGAGAAGTGCAACGAAATTGAGAAGAAGCACATGAGCGAGGTTTGCCTCTTCATCCCGTTCCTCAATGGTCCGGACTTCAAGGCATGCCGCCCGAAGCTCGCTAACTACGGTGCGTTCCTCTTTAGGAGCCTCGACTGGTCTACGGTCGGCTGGATGGCGTAAGCCGCAGTTTTAAGCTCCCCGCCCCTATACGTTTTCGCAGTGTCGTATAGGGGTGGGGGGCTTTTTCTTTTGGAGGGTTCAAGGCGCTTTAGCTGCCCATCGATGTGCTTTTAACGTGTAATGATTCTCAAAGCATCGGATGTGACGCGCTCGCGCGCCAATGCGACATAATATTTCATTTTTTAGTTTTCACACGCGGCTTCCGCGCAATGATGCGGGTTTAGATGCCGAACCCGTGATTTTTAGACAGTGTATAGTTCTTCCACGGATTGGACTGTGGTCTGCGTCGCTTCTTTTGGGGGTATACTGTGTTTCAACCACAAACAATGTGGGGGCTCTCACAAAGGTGATGGGCGGGAGCTTCGGCGCTCCCGAAAAATCGGCGCACAACACGGTGCGCTTATCAAATAGCACCTGAGCCCTCCGGCATGAGGAGAATACATGACTCATCTACGTATTAATCGCCGTACCCTGCTGACCGGCACCGTTGCCCTGGGTACCGTCGGCCTGCTCGCTGCATGCGGCGGCGGCTCTGACAAGAAGATCAGCGGTAAGGCTGCTTCGAGCACCGAGGAAATCGTCAAGAACCTCGAAATCAACAAGCAGGACCGCTCCTCCCTCAAGCAGGGTGGCGAGTTCCGCGGTAGCGTCTCTGCAGTCGGCCCGAACTTCAACATTCTGACCCAGAGTGGCTACACCACCGCGAACCTCACCGCATTCGGTGGCCCCTGCAACATCCCCTCCGCTATCGGCTTCACCTCCCTGAGCCCTGCTGGCGAATACAGCCTCAACGACGACTATGTCAGCGACTACAAGGCAGAGACCGTTGGCGGCGTGCAGACCATCACCTTCAAGCTCAACTCTAAGGCCGTCTTCAACGACGGCACCCCCGTTGACGTTGAGGCAATCCGCGCCGCGTGGACCGTCTACCGCAACCCCGATGACGGCTACAACGTCATCGCAACTCCCTTCTGGCAGCAGGTGGCGTCCATCGACCCCGTGGATGGCGACAAGACCCGCGTCAAGATCGTCATGTCCAAGCCCCTGTACCCCGCTGAGACCCTCGGCCTGCTCGGTCTGCACCCCGCACTGACCGACAAGGAGCTCTTCAACAACGGCTTCGTGAACAAGCCCATGGATCAGTACTGGTCCGGCCCCTTCAAGATTGGCGAGTGGAACTCTTCGGCTAAGACTCTCACCCTTGTGCCCAACGACAAGTGGTGGGGTGAGAAGCCGCTGCTGGACCGCATTATCTGGCGTGAAATGGGCGACGAGGCAGAGCGCGCAGCGTTCAAGAATGGCGAGCTGGACAGCATTGGCTTTGCTGGCCTGGCAACCTACAACGCTGTCAAGGGTCAGCCCGGTGTCCAGATTCGTACCGGCCAGAGCCTCGGCGTGATTAACCTGCAGTTCAACCCGACCCGCGTGACCGACACCGCCCTGCGCCGTGCAGTCTTCGCCGCGGTTGACCGCTCCCAGCTGGCTAAGGTCAAGTTCGGCCAGATCAACTGGGAAGAGCCCCTGACCGGCTCCATGATTGCTATGCCCTTCCAGAAGGGCTACCAGAACAACATGCCGTCCAACCCCGGCGCCGAGGCTGCGGCAAAGATCCTGGAAGCAGCAGGCTACTCCAAGTCCGGCGACTACTACGCCAAGGACGGCAAGACTGCAGGCTTCTCCATCACCTACTTCGGTTCGGATGCAACCTCTCTGGCTCAGTTCCAGAACCTCGAGCAGCAGCTCAAGGCGGCAGGTATTAAGCTCGAGCAGGACAACCAGCCGCAGTCCCAGTTCAACTCCGTGATGGGCGCTAAGCAGTACGACTGTGCCTTCTCCGGTTGGGGCATTGGTGCTGACCCCGCCGACAGCGTTCAGTATTTCTACACCAGCGAAATTAACGAGGGTGTGGGCGATCCTGAGCTGGATAAGTACATTGCCTCCATTTACGAGAAGGAATCCCACGAGGAGCAGTTGAAGATGGCTGCTGAGGCTGAGAAGCAGCACATGGAGAAGGTCGCTATTTACTTCCCCTACGCTAACGGCCCCAGCTACGTAGCTGTGAAGGAGAAGCTGGCTAACTACGGTCCTTCCCTCTTCGCAACCAGCTACACCGACCCCAAGCGCTGGGTCAATGTGGGTTGGCAGAACTAAAGCCACATGTTAATTTTCTGGATTCCTATTCGGTAGTTGCTGAATTTTCGGAGGCGCCGGTATAAGGCTCTGGAGGGTAAAGTCCCGCGGTATTCCGCCTCAGTGGCGGGGTACTGCGGGGCTTTTCTGTGTTTTTGATGGGGGGTTTGTGGTGGGGTGGTTTCGGGGATTGGCTGAAATATTTTCCCTAAAACGGTGAACTAGGTCATAGTGCGTGGGAAATGTGTGTATACTAATCTCAATGCAAAATGTGCGTGCTGTCACAAAGGTGTGCGGGTTGTGTTCCCCCGCGTACAGCAAAGCAGCATCCCACCTAACTGAGGAAAACTAATGACCACTTTCACCCTCAACCGTCGTACCCTGCTCACCGGCACCGTTGCCCTGGGTACCGTCGGCCTGCTCGCAGCCTGCGGCGGCAACTCCTCCAAGAACGAAACCAGCGCTCTCTCCGCCGGCGACGACCTCTCCAAGGCAGTCTCCTACAACGAGAAGGACCGCTCCGCCCTCAAGGACGGCGGCGAGCTGCGACTGAGCGCAGACGGCATTGGCCCGAACTTCAACATCCTCAACACCAACGGCTACACCGCCGGCAACCTGAACATTCAGGCAGCCATCAACTCCGCCTTCACCGGCGGCTTCTACGCCGACTTCCGCGGCGAGTCGCACATGAACGAGGACTACGTCACCGAATACAAGGCGCAGACCGTTGACGGCGTGCAGACCGTGACCTTCAAGATCAACCCGAAGGCAGCCTTCAACGACGGTACCCCCATCGACGTGAACGCCGTCAAGAGCTACCAGACCATCTACACCGCCGCGGCATCCGGTTCGGACTACCAGATTACCCCCTCGCCCATCTGGGAACAGGTCGCAAGCGTCGAGGCTGTGGACGGCGATACCCGCCACGTGAAGGTCACCATGTCCAAGCCCTGGTACCCCATCGAAGGCAGCTTCACCTCGTTCCTGCACCCGGCATTCGCCGATCCCAAATTCTTCAACGACGGTCTGAACGACAAGCCCCTCGACCAGTACTGGGCAGGCCCCTTCAAGGTCGGCGAGTGGAACTCCTCCTCCAAGGTGCTCACCGTCGTCCGCAACGAGAAGTGGTGGGGCACCAAGCCCGCTCTTGAGCGCATCACCTGGCGTGAAATGAGCTCCCAGGCAGAGCAGGCAGCTTACAAGAATGGCGAAATCGACTACGTGGACGCCAGCACCCTCAGCTCCTATAACGAGCTCTCCGGCGTGGCAAACACCGACATCCGCAAGGGTAGCGCTCTCAGTGTGGGCAACTACGAAATCAACCCGGAAAAGGTGCCCCTGCCCGTCCGCCGCGCATTCGTTGCAGCCCTCAACCGTGAGCAGCTGCAGAAGCTGCGCTACGAGAAGCTCGGCTGGAAGGAAACCCTGCCCGGCTCCATGTGCATGCTGCCCATGCAGGAAGGCTACCAGGACAACTACCCGACCAAGCTCGGCAAGGACGTCGCTACCAAGATCCTTGAGGACGCAGGCTACACCAAGAACGGCGACTACTACGCCAAGGACGGCGCTAAGGTCTCCTACCCGGTCATCACCTTCGGTAGCGACCCGGTTGTCAGCTCCACCGCGCAGTTCCTCGTCCAGCAGATGAAGGAAATCGGCGTTGAACTGACCATCGAGAACCACGGTGCCTCTGAAATGTCGAGCATCATCTCCTCGAAGAACTTCGCGATTAAGACCGGTGGCTACGGCATCACCACCTCCCCGGTGGATGCGGCGAACTACTTCTACATCTCCGAGACCAACAACGGTCACGGTAAGGATCTGGACTCGCTGGCAGCAACCATGATGTCCACCGAGGACCCGAAGGAACAGCTCAAGATCATGAACGAGCTGGAGAAGCGCCACCTGGACGAGGTCGCCATCTACGTGCCCACCCACAACGGCCCGAACTTCAAGGCGTGCCGTAAGGGCCTGGCGAACTACGGCCCCATGCTCTTCGGCCTGCCCTACTACAACCCGAACGTATGGATCAACGTCGGTTGGGAGAAGCAAAACTAAGCGTTGAGCACCGCTCACACACTCCATAAGGGGTAAAAGCGCTACAGCGGCGTGTTACAAAAGGATTAAAACCTTCTGTAGCACGCCGCTTTCCCGTTCCTAAGAGAGTCGCACGGATATACTTAAAACAAATGTGGGCATTCTGCCCGCAACCCCGGCAGAGACTGTCCTCCCGCCGGGTTGGAGTGTGGGTTACGCACCGTTCGCGTACCGCCTCCACAACACTGCGAATACTCTAGGAGAAATTCCATGAAGAGCATGTCTGTCTCTCGCCGTACCCTCCTGACCGGCACCGTTGCCCTCGGCACCGTTGGTCTACTGGCTGCCTGCGGCAGCTCGAAGGAAAAGGTTGGCGGTAGCGCCGCTAACAACGCTGAAGATATTCTGAAGAACCTTCAGGTCAACAAGCAGGACCGTTCCTCCCTCAAGCAGGGTGGCACCCTGACCCTCGCGGCTACCGCCCTGGGCCCCAACTTCAACCTGCAGACCCAGAGCGGCTACACCTCCAGCAACCTGGACGCTCTGGCACCCTGCAACATTCCCGCCGTGATGGGCTTCTACACCATGAGCCCCGAAGGCGAAGGCACCCTCAACCCCGAGTTCTGCACCGAACACAAGACCGAGACCGTCAATGGCGTGCAGACCGCGACCTTCAAGATCAACCCCAAGGCTGCCTTCAACGACGGCACTCCCATGGACGTGAACGCTGTTCGCGCCATGTGGAAGGTCTACAGCGCAGTCACCGACAACCCCTACCACATCACCGATAACACCATGTGGCAGCAGGTTGAAAGCATCGAGGCTGTGGACGGCGACAACTTCCACGTCAAGGTCACCATGAAGGCTCCGTACTACCCCTCCGAGGGTCTGTGCGCCTTCGCAATCCACCCCGCACTGGAAGACGTCAACCTCTTCAACGAAGGCTTCGTTGACAAGCCCCTCGATCAGTACTGGGCAGGTCCCTTCAAGATTGGCGAGTGGAACTCCTCCCAGAAGGTGCTCACCCTGGTCAAGAACGACAAGTGGTGGGGCGAGAAGCCGGTGCTGGACCGCATCATCTGGCGTCAGATGGACTCCGAAGCAATCCGTGCAAGCTTCAAGAACGGCGAACTGGACGCCTTCACCTTCGTTGGCGCAACCAGCTACAACGCTGTGAAGGGCCAGGCAGGCACCGAGATTCGCCAGAGCCAGAACACCAACGTCAACATCATTCAGCTGAACCCCAAGCGCATCGAGGACCTGGCACTGCGCCGCGCAATCCTCGCTTCTGTGGACCGCGAGCAGATCGCTAAGGCATACTTCTCGCAGCTCGGCTGGACCGAGCCGCTGCCCGGCTCCATCATTGCGATGCCGTTCCAGAAGGGCTACCAGAACAACTACGCTGGTGACACCGGTGCACAGGCAGCTGGCAAGATTCTGGAGGCCGCAGGCTACTCCAAGTCCGGCGACTACTACGCTAAGAACGGCAAGGTTGCTGGCTTCGCCCTGACCTCCTTCGGTTCCGAGGCTGTCTACCAGGCGGTCTACCAGATTCTGGAGCAGCAGCTGAAGTCCGCAGGTATCCGCCTGAGCGCTGACAACCAGCCGCAGTCGAACTCCAACTCCGTGCTCGGCCAGAAGAGCTACGAAGCAATCTTCACCGGTTGGGGCGTTCTGCCCGACCTGGCTTCCTCGGCACCCTACTTCTTCACCACCGAGGTGTTCGGAGTCGGTGACCCCGAAGTTGATAAGCTCATCGAGAAGCTGCAGAACACCGAGAAGGAAGACGAGCGTATCAAGATCGCTAACGAGGCGGAGAAGCTCTACTACGAGAAGGTCGCAGTGTACCTGCCCTACGCAAACGGCCCGATGTACGCCGCTGTCAAGGCTAAGGTTGCGAACTACGGTCCGTCCCTGTTCAAGCAGAGCTACACCAGCGCTGACTACTGGGTCAACGTTGGCTGGCAGGAGTAGTACCGCTTACGGTAACGCTCTAGCCGTCCTATAGGACAATAAAATCCCGGGTACTCTCACGAGAGAGTGCCCGGGATTTTTTGTGCCCTTTAGCGGGATATGTAATTACAAAAACTAGGGGAACACCGCCCTAACCGGTTGCTACCACTCGCCCAGGTACAGGGCACGCTCCTGCAGGTACCTCAACATCTTCGGGTTCTGCCGCAGATAGAAGATGCGGTAAATGCCGCCTCCAGCAACGATGAAAGCCAGCGGGAAACCCAAAATCACGAGTACACGGCTCATATTGGCGGACAGATCAAACGGATCACCGCTGGTTGCCACCAGCACAATCCAGAGAGAATAGCCAACGCAGGCGAGCAGAGTGCCCCACATGCCGCGCACGAGCCAACTCACCAGTGCCACCGCAATGACCCACGCCAGCGCCAACGTGAACTGGTGCCGCTCCGCCTGAGCCCAAGGGAGCGCCCCCACGTAAATAATTGCGGGGATGCCCAGGTACCCGGGGATATTCAGCGAGGCAAGAATGTTCACACAAAAATAGCCCAAGAAAATAGCGCTCAACGACGAGGACAGGAACAGGTGCAGGGGAATCATGCCATCGCCGCTATAGACGGCGGTCGGGCCCGCGTACACGGTTTCAAACATGAGGGTCAGCGGAGTCATCATGTACTCGATCCAGACGACCAGCGCAAAAGCACCGAAAATGCCCAGAGCCTGCATCAGAGCAATCAACCGTGAACGCGCATCGTGAGGAATGGTGAAGCTCTGCCCCTTCGCCTTGACGCCACAGACATGAACGACAGCCACCATTGCCGCGATGCACAGCATCCAACGCACGAGGACCCCCGGCAGCTCAGGAAGACCTCCATAAGCCCCCGTAGCGGGGTCACCCCAGGCTCCGGGGAGCAGCGTAATAGCGTGAGTACCCTCGGGGAGGCTGGTGGAGGAAGCAAGCCGGTGCGGCTCGTAGATAACCCACCACAGAAGGCACGCTGGAATCAGCGCGGAGAGCTTACGCAACAGAACCGGAAACGGCGCGGACTCGTAGACGAGCGCCTCAAGATTGAGCCGGCGCATCAGCCGCCGAGCAGGAGATAGAGCGCGCAGCTCTTTTTGCTGCTCTTCCCACACTCCGGTATCCCATGTCCTAGTATCAGAAGACATCATCGTACTCCATATCACCTGAGAACTTCCTTGTTGAGCGTATTCTTACACTAGCAGAAATACCCCCCCCGGCTAGTGCCTAAACCCCAGCAAACCCTGCCCAACAAACTCTGCCCGGCAAACCTGCCCAAAGAATCAGCACATCAGGAAGCAGGGCATCAGGAAAGGGAGGCATAAGGAAAGGGGCCCCACCGTAATGGTGGGGCCCCTTAGAGCCTATAAAGGGAACTACTTAGTGGTCACCTTCAGGACAGTGCTCAGGTTCTGGTGAGCAACGCCCGGCAGACCCTTAACCTCAGCGAACTTGCGGGTGTTGGTCACGATAACCGGGGTAATCAGCGGGTAACCCGCCTCCTTGATAACCTCAGGATCGAACTCAATCAGAGCGTCGCCAGCAGCAACAACATCGCCCTTAGCAACCTTCACGCTGAAGCCCTTACCGTCCAGGTTCACGGTATCCAGACCAACGTGAATCAGCAGCTCAATGCCGTTCTCCAGCTTCAGACCCACAGCGTGGCCCGAGGGGTAGGTTGCAGCAACCTTACCGGCTGCGGGAGCAACAACAGTGGTACCGGTCGGCTCAATCGCCACACCCTCGCCCAGCTTGCCTGCAGCGAAAATCGGGTCCGGAACATCAGACAGAGCAACAGCAGTACCCTCAATCGGAGCGTGCAGCTCAATGACCTCACCAGCGGAAGCAGCGGGTGCAGCAGCGGCGGTCGCAGTAGCGGCAGCAGCCGGAGCAGCCTTAGCGGCAACAGCTTCAGCCTTGGGAGCGTCCTCAGCATCTTCAGCCTTACGCTCCGCAGCGTGCCTTACAGCGTCAGCCTTCGACTCGTAACCGAACAGCAGAACACCGGTCATAGCGCCGAAGAACGCAATAGCCAGACCAATCACGTACAGGTACGAGGGCTGCATAGCCGGAATCGACAGCAGCGAAGTGAACGCGAACGCGTAGGACTTAACGCCCAGGAAGGAAATGGTAGCGCCACCAATAACAGCGGGAACCAGAATAATCGGGATCACGCGCTTGTAGCGGAGCACAACACCGTACAGGGACGGCTCAGAAATACCACCGAGCAGACCGGACATCGACGCACCAACAGCGGTCTGGCGCAGCTCGCGGTCGTGCTTAGCCTTAATAGCCACACCGGTCACAACACCGAACACAGCGAAGTTGTAAGCACCCATCGGGGACTGAATGAAGTCAGTACCCATGGTCTGCAGGTTGTTAATCATGACAGCGTTCAGCGGCCAGTGCAGACCCAGCGGAACCATGAACAGGTACAGACCAGCAATCAGAGCACCAACCAGAGCCGGAGCCTGGTCGTTAACCATCTTCAGGAAGTCAGAGATGCCCATAGCAACACCGATACCGATGGGGCCAACCAGGAACGCGGTCACCGGAACCAGAACGATGACCGAAATCATCGGCACGAACACCATCTGCAGCATCGAAGGAATAACCTTCTTCAGGAAGCGCTCAAACGGAGCCAGCAGAGCAACAGCCAGCAGCGGGGGGAAGACCTGACCGGTGTAGCTGAATGCGTACAGCGGCAGATCCATACCGAAGAACGGAACGTTCAGAATCTTAGTGGCGGGGTCAGCAAGAGCAGTCAAATCGGTGAAGGTGCCGGTCATCAGTGCAGCGGGGATAGCCGCACCAACCCACATGTTCGCGCCCAGACGCTTAGCAGCGGTAGCACCCAGCATGATGGGCATGAAGTTCAGAACCGACAGCGAAGCAGCCTTCAGGATGTACCAGAAAGCAAACTGCTGCATCCACTGGGTGTTCAGCGCCTTAGCAGCCTCGGGGTCAGCCACACGAGCACCGTTAATGATGTCAATGTTCACGCTCTGACCGGTCAAGTCAGTGTACTGGCCGAAGAAGCCCAGCTGCTGCAGGAACACGATCAGGGTCAGAATCATCGAGGTACCCAGCAGTGCCCACAGCAGAGGACGGAAGGAGTCAGACAGGACGTCGAAGACGTTGGTAAGCCAGCCGGACTTCTTGCCCTCAGCCTCAACCTTGGTGTCACCCTCAGCGTGGCCGGACATAGAAGGCAGAGCGTTGATCTCGTTGTACACAGCCTCAACGCGCTCGCCCAGAACAACCTGAGTCTGGCCGGACTGCTCAATCACAGAGAGAACGCCGGGCAGGCTCTCAATCTTCTTGTTCTGCACTGCATCGTTAGACACAGGAGTGACACGAAGGCGGGTTGCACAGTGAGTAATGTGCGCGATGTTCTCGGGGCCACCCAGGCCGTCAAGAATCTTCTCGCCAAGTTCGCGGTTATTCACGATACTTCCTTAGATATGCGGTCAATGTCTATACGGTTGTTGCCGGAGGCTGTGCCTACCTGACGTTGCGGTGGCCGAAAAAGCCCCGGAAAACACGGCCAGAAAACACAAAAGACCCGAGTCTCTCGACCACCGGAAGCACTACACTCGTGCCCACTATGGAGCTTCGGTACAGCAAATAGAGGGGATTCTCGGCAGATATATGCTGCCGTCCCATACGGTGTTGAGTAACTCAGGTCTTGCCTGCCAAACCAGTAACAACCCTGAAGAAGGTTTCCCTTCTCAAATAGTTCCCTGTAACTCTAAGGGTTTTCCCAGGTTAAGAGCAAGGTGAGAGGCAAAAGCTATCAGAAGCTGTTAAATGTTTCACCCAAGTGATAGCTGAGAATAGCTGAGACACGCTCTCGACACTGATTGCGGGGCGCCTCCCGGCTGGACTCCAGCAGAGTTCGGGTAGGGCTCGGGCAGGGTTCCAGAGCCCTCCGGTACGCCCAGATACGCCCCGGACCGGGTGCTTTCGAAGACGGCGCTCATGAAGACGTGGAAGGGCCCCGCATCCACAGGATACGGGGCCCACACGCTACCGAAGTAGCTACCTTCCGACTAACTACTTAGCCGGGAAGAAATTCAGCGGAGCAACCTCCAGCTCAGGGTAATTACGCTTCTGCCAACGGCGGTTACGATGCGCATTCACCTCAATCAGCGCGGCACCCAGAGCACCGGCACCCAGAGCCGTCCACAGCAGGTGCGGAAGCACAGTAACGAACTGGTGGTACTCCACCAGAATCGGCACGAACAACGCCGCGAAGAACACCGCAAGCAACGCACCAAACAGCAGAACACGAGCACGGTTGAACGGGCGAGCCACCGCAGCCAAGTTCCACAGACCCATCATCACCAGGGTGATGAACGAAGCCGTCTGAACCTGACGGATATCCTCAACACCCATGCCGCGAGCCGTGAACGTCACCGCCAACAGCATCGCAACCACAATAATTGAGTTCGGAACCGTGTAATTCAGCACGCGACGCAAGAAGCCCGGCACGTAACGGCGCGAATTCGGCAACAGAGTCAACGCGAAGGACGACGCACCCACAATCAAGAAGTCAGCAGTCGAGTACTGACGCGGCAAGAACGGGAAGGTCAAACCGAAAATACTGAACAGAACACCCAGAAGAATCGCGAAACCAGTCTTCGTCAAGAACAGGTTTGCCACCATCTCAATGTTCGTAATGACCTGACGGCCCTGCTCCAACGCAGCCGGCAGGGACGAGAACTTACCGTCCAGAAGAACCAGGCGAGAAACAGCCTTCGTTGCCGGAGCAGCGTTACCCATCGCAATACCCAAGCTTGCATGCTTAAGCGCCAGAGCGTCATTAATGCCGTCACCGGTCATCGCCACCACATGGCCGCGCTCCTTCAGGGCAATCACCATGTTCTTCTTCTGCTCGGGCGACACACGACCGAAAATATTGTGAGTAGCCGCAGCCTCAGCGAGCTCCGGACCGTCCTCAGGCAGAGTCGAAGCATCAACCGCGCCCGCAGACGTATCCATGCCCGCAGTCTTCGCAGCCGCAGCCACAGTGAACGGGTTATCACCCGAGAAGACCTTCAGAGTCACACCCTGACGGTGGAAATACTCCACAATTTCAGGCGCATCCGCTCGCACATTCTCACGGAAAATCACGAACAGAACCGGGGCAGCATCCGACGGGATCTTCTGGATCGGCTCATCCTTCTCGTTGCGAACCACCGCAGAAGCATGCGCCAAAACCATCGTGCGCAGACCCAGCGCCGCCAGTTCGGCGGCACGCTCACGCTCAGCGGTGCCCTTGGCGAGAAGCGCCTCCGGAGCGCCCAGAAGCCACGCACCCGAATCCTTAAACTCAATCGCGCTAAAACGCAGAGCCGACGAGAACGGCACAATACCGCTCACCGACGCCGAAGAAGCATCCGGGAAACCACCGGTCAGAGCCGCAGCGGTCGGGTTCGCGTTCTCATCGTGACCAAACCACGCCAGCGCCTCATTCCAACCGGCAGGCAGAGAAGCACGCCAGGAAGTGTGCTCCGCCGAGTCAGCATCCGGGCCCTCAGCCTCAGCAACGGTGTCCAGCGGGCGCACCGAATCAAAAATCACGCCACCCTCAGTCAGGGTGCCGGTCTTATCGAAGCAGACCACATCCACACGAGCCAGAACCTCAACCGCAGGCTGCTCCTGCACCAGGATGTTGTGCTTACGACCCAGCGCCACAGCCGCCGCCGCAAACGCCAGAGTAGTCATCAGCGCCAGACCCTGCGGAATCATCGAAGCAACCGAGGACACCACAGCAATAGAAACCTGCTCCCACAGGTGGTTCTGCTGCACGGTCTCCAGGCCACCAGCCGCCTGAATCTGCCCCCATGACACCACAGGAATAATGACCGCAAGACCCACCGTAATCCAGCGGACCACACGGTTCAACGCATCACGCAGCTCAGACTGAATACGCGAGAACTGACGCGCCTCATCAGAAATCTTGCTTGCACGAGAATTCGCACCCACGTGAGAGAGCAGGACGCGGCCGGTACCACCCAGCACACTCGACGCCGACAGCACCATATCGCCGGGGCGCTTAGCAATCGGGTCGTTCTCACCGGTCAGCAGGGACTCGTCCAGCTCCAAAGAATCGGAGGTGAGCACAACAGCATCCGCCGGAACCTGATCGCCGCGCTTGAGGATGACAACGTCACCCTCAACCAGCTGCTCCATCGGAACCTCAACGCTCTTACCGTCACGCACGGCAGTAGCGGGGGAGCGGTCCAGCAGGGAGATGCGGTCCAGCTCAAGCTTCGCCTTGTACTCCTGCACAAAACCAATCACCACGTTAGCGATAACAGCCCCCAGGAAGAGCAGATCAGCCCAACGCTGGTACATGATCACCACGGCACCACAGGCACCCAACACAAAGTTGAAGACCGTGAACAGGTGCGCACGCATAATGCTCCACAGCGTGCGAGAAGACTTATTGTTCTGGGTATTGACCCTACCTTCAGCAGTCAGGCGGGCAACATCATCGCTGCTCAAACCGTGCTGGGCAATATCGAAAGATCCGCTATGCGGTGTTTCAGAATATTCGGGAATGTAGCCGGCAACGGCAGGCGCTGCCGTTTTCTGCTGAGGATCCATGCGGGGGTCTCTTTCTCGAATGGATGGAATGCTGAACTGAATAGAGTTCAGTATTGCGGACACTACCTTTCAGTGTATCCGTGCAGGAGGGGATAAAGATAATCTCCGCCCTGTAATGAACTGATATTTACAGTCATTCCAGAACGGAGATTTAATATATGCGAATACTGGCATATTTTGAGGTGGAAAGTGTTTGCCGGATGGTTCGCTAACGCCCCGTAAAATCAGCGCGCTAGCAGACTCAGTGCGCTAGCAGACTCAGCGCTCCGGCAGAATCAACAAACGATTCGTCACCGGATGCCTCAACACCTCAATCGGATGCTGATACACCTCAGACAACAACTCCGCCGAACACACCTGCTCAGGGGCGCCCGAAGCAACCACCTCGCCACCACGCAACAACACCATACGGTCAGAATACGCAGCCGCAACATCCAAGTCATGAAGCACCGTCAACACCGCAGCACCCTCAGCAGCCAACTCACGGCTCACCCGCAACGTCTGCTCCTGATGCGTAATATCCAACGCCGCAGTCGGCTCATCCAAAAGAATCAGCGGGGTCTGCTGAGCGAACACACGCGCCAAATGCGCACGGCCACTCTCACCACCGGACAGGGTCGTAATATCGCGAGCCGACAAGTGAGTCACCGACGTACGCTCCATCATCGAAGCAACCACGGCGTCATCCTCTTCAGCGCGCTCCGTGCCCTTCCACGGGGTGCGGCCCATCTGAACCACCTCATGCACCGTGTACGAAAACGCCACGTTCAACTTCTGCAACAGCATCGCACGCTGACGCGCCATCTGACGGGCAGGAATCGAACCCAGAGGGGTGCCATCCAGCAGAATCTCACCGCCACTGGGCGCAATATCACCCGCAATCACACCCAACAGAGTCGACTTACCGGCACCATTGGGGCCAATCAGCGACACAACCTCGCCCGCAGCAACCGACAGAGACACATCATTCAAAATCTGACGCCCACCAGCGTTAAAACACACACCGGACAGGCTCAACAACTCACTCACGAAGCACCTCCGCCCTGACCCAGGGAACGACGCAACAACACGAAGAACGTCGGGCCGCCCACCAAAGCCGTAAAAATACCAATCGGCAAATCAGCAAAAGGCACCAGCGTACGCGCACCCAAATCAGATAGCGCAATCAACAGCGCGCCACCCAATGCCGAAGCCGGCAACAACACACGATTCGACGGACCCAAAATCATGCGCAACAGGTGAGGAATAATCAGACCAATAAACGCAATAATGCCCGCATACGCCACCGCAGCACCCGTCAACAAAGCCGTCGCCGCAATAGACACCGCGCGTAGGCGCTCCACGTTCACACCCGAATGCTGCGCCGCACGCTCACCCAACGCCAGAACATCCAGCGAAGAAGCCATCACGAAACACGCCACCAAACCGATGAGAATAACCGGCCACACGCTCGCAACAGCCTTCCACGTGGCGCCGTTCAGCGAACCCATCTGCCAGAACACAATCTGATCGCGGCTCGTCGTATCAGCAATGAACATGAGGAACGCAATAATCGCATTCGCCACCGCGGTCACCGCAATACCCGTCAAAATCATCGACAGGACCTTCGCACGACCCGAAGAACGCGACA
Organism: Rothia sp. HMSC075F09; assembly: GCF_001810515.1. NCBI lineage: Bacteria > Bacillati > Actinomycetota > Actinomycetes > Micrococcales > Micrococcaceae > Rothia > Rothia sp. HMSC075F09. Next base: position 16,603 of record NZ_KV801786.1, on the reverse strand, counting down.
GGAAATACACCAGCGCAGTAGCCGCCAACGCACCCACAAACGCGAATGCAGGAGTCGTGAAAATACCGAAGAACTGCAGGTTCAACACAATCGACAAACACGCGCCAACCGCCGCACCCGAGGAAACACCAATCACGCCCGGCTCAGCCAACGGGTTACCAAACACCGACTGCATCACCGCACCGGAAGTACCCAAAGCGGCACCCACCAGCACGCCCAACAGCACACGCGGGAAACGGATATTCCACAGAGTGCTATCCGCCAGCTGCATCGCCGGGTTCTCCGGCGCAAGACCCAGGCGGCGGCCCACAGAAGCAACCACCTGATCAGTCGGGATATTGTACTGACCCAAACCCGCAGACAGCACCATCACAACGCACAGTGCCACCGCCAAAAACGTAAACGTCAGACCGGCACGACGCCGACGCGAAGCACGATAATCCCGCGCACCCGCCGCACTCTTCACGGCAGCCACTACTGGCCCCCCGCAGGAGTGGAGTACGCAGCCTTAGCGAGCGAGAGCAACACTGCCGGAGTATTCGGGCCATAGGACAGAATCTGGCCGTCACCCATATCGATAATGCGCTTATTCTTACCGGCGTTTGTCTCACCCACACCCGGGCGAGCCAAGAAACCATCCAAACCGCCGGTGGACTTAATGCCGCCGCTCATGGTCAGAATGACGTCCGGGTTCAGCTTCACCAGCGCCTCACTGGTCGCCGGAATAATATTCGTCGCGTTCTGCTCAGACGCCACATCCTTGCCGCCAATAGCCTGAATCAAATCGTCAGCGCCCGAACCCTTACCGAGCACGAAGAACACGCCAGCGGTACCGCGCACGTACAAGAATGCGAACGACACCTGCTGTGCACCCTTCGGGGCGACGTCCTTGAGCACCTGCAGAGCGTAATCCAGGTCCTTCTGCACGCGGGCAGCAACCTGCTCGCCCGCCTCCGGAACACCCAGCGCCTGCGCAACAGCCTTGAGCTGCGGAATGATCTTATCCATACGACGCTCATGATCGAAGACCACCACGGTCACGCCCGCTGCGCGTAGCTGATCCACAATCTCAATCGGGCCGTTGCTCTTATCCCACAGCACCAGGTCCGGGGAGGTCGCCAGAATCGCCTCAGCGTTCAGGTCGTGACCGTTCTGGGTCACCAGCGGCAGGTGAGCCAGCGACTGCTCAGTCGAGGAGGTGACACGACCGACCAGGCGACCGCCCAGGCCCAGCGCAATCATCTGCTGAGCCAGAGTGCCGTACAGGTCCAGCGCCAGCACACGGTCAGCGGATTTAACGGTCACCTCGGTGCCGTTGAAATCCTTGAACGTCACCGGGAAAGCCGGAGTGGGGGTATCGACCATCGGCTGAATTTCGGGGGTATCTGCGGCGCTATTGGGGCCGCGCAGAGCCTTCTGATCAGGGGCAATAGAAGAACGCAACTGATCGGCAAGGTTCTCCAAAACGGTGCGGGTGCTCTGCTCATCCACCACAGCCTGCGAAGTGCTTGAAGAAGCGGCCGGGTTCTGAGTACCCACACCGCAAGAGCTCAGCAGAAAAGCGGAAGTGATGGAGAACGCCGCATACTTCACTGCATCGCGGCGGTTCAGGGCAGAAGAAGAAAGGGAAGAAAACATCGTCGTCTCACAGAAAAAAGGGAGTTAAGAAAAACTGGGGTAGGCGTCGGGGTAAAACCTGGCACCTGAAGCGGGGGTGCAGTGAAAATCTGCACCCCCGCACGGGCCGTGTCGGCTCACCGGTGAACCTCATGGTTGAGTTTCACGGGCGAGCCGACAGTGTGGGCATCCTCGTGAGGTGCCGTTATGCCTTCTTGCGGCGGCGAGTGTACACGACGGTACCCGCACCGGCTGCAACAGCGATGAAGCCTGCAACCAGGGTGCCCTCAACACCGGAGGCACCGGTGGAAGCCAGAGGCTTGCCGGTGACCGGGTCGCAACCCTCACCCTCGTAGACGGTCTCGGACACGGTCTTGGTGGTGGTCTTCGCGCCGTTAATCGCCGCGGAGAAGCTCAGCGGAGCCATGTCCTTACCGGCGTCGTAGAAGCCAGCGAACGCCTTCGCGCCCTCAGCGGTCAGGGTGGTTGCCGCACCGTTGACGCTCACAGCGTCAGCGGAGCTCTGCAGACCCGAAAGATCCACCTTCAGCAGTGCCACCTCACCGTAGTTAGTTGCCTTGCCGGAGGGATCATTGCTGTTCATGGTCGCGTAGAGAGTGCCGGAATTGCCGTTAATCTCAAGGCGCGGGTTCGCAATGGTGGTGTCCAGAATGCCGTGGTGACCGGTGAAACGAACCGAACCGCTGAAGGAGATGGAACCCTTACCGTTCTTGAAGGTGCCGGTGCCGTTAGACCAGTTGAACGCATCCGAAGAGTAGGAGGTGCCGTTCAGCTCCCAGCTACCGTTCGCGATGCCGCCGCGCACGTAGTTGCGGAAGGAATCACGCACGCCCCAGCCAAGGTTTGCGCTCTTAATGGTGCCGTCGGATGCGCCCTGCTCCTGCACCTCGCGGGTGCGGGTGACGGGTACGCAGACCGGCTGTGCCGGGTTGTTGCTGACAGAACCGTTCGAGGAGGAACCGCCGTTAGAAACGCTGCCGGAGGTGCCTGCCGAACCGCCAGAACCGGAGCCGTTAGTGCCGGAGTTACCGGAGGTGTTCGAGGAGCTGTTATCGGAGGAGCCGTTCTCAGAACCCTTGTTATCGGAGGACTTGTTCTCAGAGACGCGGGGAACCTCAACGGTGTTCTCCGCGGTCTGCTCGCTGAGCTTTACGGAGAAGCTCAGCGGTGCCATGGCGTTGTCGGCACCGCGGTACTGGCCCGCGAAGAGCACCTCGGAGCCTTCACCGGTGAGTGCGACTGCCGCGTTCTGTGCGGAGAAGACGCCGTCCTTTACGCTCGCGCCGGAGAGGTCCACCTCGGCGATAGCCAGGCCGGTCTTAGAAACGGACTTACCGTCGCGGGTCAGTGCGTCAACGTCAGCGACCAGGGTGCCCTTACCGTTGACGACGACCAGGCGCATGTTCTTGATGGTGCTCTTGAGCTGACCGTTGTGGCCGGTGAACTCTGCGGTGCCCGCAAAGTTAATCTGACCGGTCTTGGTCTCGGGGTTGTACACGCCGGATGCCTGAGTGTACTTCAGGCCGCCTGCCGCGGTCTTCTCCAGACCGTCAACGTTCACGGAGCCGTGGGCGAAGCTGGTCAGGTACTTCAGGAACGACTCACGAATATCCCAGCTGAGGGTGCCGGACTCGACGACGTTGCCGGTGACCTTCTCTTCACGCTTGGGTTCGGTGGTTGCGGCGGGGGAGGAGGGTGCCGCGGAGGAAGACTCAGCAGGCTTGGGAGCCTCAGACGTGGGGGCTGCGCTCGGTGCTGCAGAAGTGGGCTCTGCGGGCTTGGGGTCGGCGGGCTTGGGTGCCTCAGTGGTCGGTGCGGAGGAAGGCTCTGCGGTCGGCGCTGCAGTCGGCTTGGCGCTGGGCTCAGTGCTGGGCTCAGGGCTCGGCGCGGGTGCTTCCTTGGTCACGATGGTTGCGGAGAAGCCGAGCGCATCCAGCTCCTGACCTGCCTTGTAGAAGCCGGCGAAGGCGCCGGTTGCCTCTTCGGAGAGCTTGACGCGGGTGCCGTTTTCTTCGTCAACGCTGGGCAGGGTGATGGTGTTACCCTCAACCTTCAGACCGGAGGCGTTGAAGGTACCGATGGTCATGTTCTTGGTTTCGACCAGGTCGTTCGGGGTGGTGTTGCCGTTGTAGGGGCGCGACTGAACGTTGGCGCGCACGGTGCCCACGCCGTCCTTAATGGTGACGGAGAGGTCGGAGATGATGACTTCCAGCAGACCGTGGTGAGCGGTGTAGTGGATCGAGGAGCCGGTGAAGGTGACCGAGTATTCGCCGTTGGCTACGGTGCCTTCGGCGGAGGTGAAGTGGTAGGAGCCGTCTTCGTTGGTGGTGACGCCGGTCAGTTCCTGGGAGCCCTGGGAGAAGGCGCCGTTGATGTAGGAGCGGAAGGACTTCTTCAGGCCCCAGTTGACGGTGACGTCCTGCAGGCTCTGCTCTGAGGCTGCGGCTACCTCACCGGCGCTGATGTGGGAGTTGGTTTCAGCCGCGAAGGCTGCGGGTACGCCGGCGACGCCGCTGAGGCCGATGGTTGCTGAAGCCAAGAACGCCCAAGTGCGCTTGGTGAGAGAGGGGGTAGACATTCGGTGTCTCCTTGAATTTTGTGATTGTGGTGTTCGTATCAAGTCTAGACCTATTAGCCTATGTTTGTGTAACTTAATGCCTAGGGTGACTTGTGCATAAGGTTTACCTTAGCAAATTTTTTGTGGGGGCTATTGCCAAAGCCGGTTTTTGGTGACAATATGTCATTAACAGGTTTTGGTGACATGGTGTCACTAAAACATTTATTGTTCACCCACAAGCCACTTTAGGAACTCACCATGACTATTACCGCCCCCGAAACCACCCAGGAACGCTTCTCCGCACGCCTGAAGGAAAGCACCAAGCACGTCCACGACAACGCCGAACACTCCACCTTCATGGAAGACCTCATGGGCGGCTCCCTCAACACCGAGGCATACCTGCGCCTCATCAACCAGTACGTGCACATCTACGAAGCACTCGAAGCGGTCTCCGAACACTACCGCGCAGAACCCAACCCCATCACCGACCCCTTCACCCACCCCGGCCTCGACCGCGCAGAATACATCCGTGCAGACATCCGCGCACTCGGCCAGGACGGCGACATCGACGCGCCCCTGCCCGCAACCGCAGAGTATGTAGAGCGCATCCGCGCCACCGTCAACTCCCCCGAACGCTACCTCGCACACCACTACCTGCGCTACCTCGGCGACCTCTCCGGCGGCCAGGCAGTCGCAGCACTCGTTAACCGCCACTACGGCATCCCCGCCGAAGCACTGAGCATGTACCGCTTCACCGAACTGCCCAAGCCCAAGGTCTTCAAGGACGGCTACCGCGAACTGCTCGACAACGCACCCCTGACCGACGAACAGCGCGAAGCCCTCATCGAAGAATGCATCGAAGGCTTCCGCATCAACGCCTCCCTGTTCGCGCAGCTGGGCCGCAAGGTCGCCGAGGCATAAACACCGAACACCTCAACGCACAAGCCTGCGGGCATAACAAAAGGGGCGGATGCTTTCACAAGCATCCGCCCCTTTCGGCGTTAGTCTCAAACTAGTCGAAGACTAGCCCTTCGCAACCTCACCGAAGTAAGAAGCGAGAGTACCCTCGTGAGCTGCACGCAGCTCATCCAGGTCAATGGAAACCTCATCCTGGAAGTCCAGAGCGTTCGACGCAGCATCCACCACACCAATACGTGCGAAGGGGAACTGGCGAGCGGTGCACATATCCTTGAAGCGCACCTCCTCAGAACGCGGAACCGAAACCACAACGCGGCCCAGGGACTCCGAGAACAGCAGGGTGAACAGGTCCAGACCGTCACGCTCAGCAACCTCGCCCAGACCAATGCGGGCACCGGTGTTGAAACGCAGGCAAGCCTCCGACAGAGCCGCAGCCAGACCACCAGCAGACACGTCGTGCGCGGCATCAATCATGCCGTCACGAGACATGTTCACCAGCATGTCACCCAGCTGACGCTCCAGAGCCAGATCAACCTTCGGCGGCTGACCGCCCAGGTGGCCCTTGAAACGAGCCCACTCGGAGCCGTCCAGCTCATCGCGGGTGGTACCCAGCAGGTAGATAGCCTGACCGTCATGCTCAGGAGCCCAACCCGACGGGGTGCGGCGGGTGACGTCATCCATCACGCCCATCATTGCCACCACGGGGGTCGGGTTAATAGCCTTACCACCGGTCTGGTTGTACAGAGACACGTTACCGCCGGTCACCGGAACACCCAGCTCCATGCAGCCATCAGCCAGGCCACGAACAGCCTCAGCGAACTGCCACATGACGTCCGGATCCTCAGGAGAACCGAAGTTCAGGCAGTCAGACACAGCCACGGGGCGTGCACCAACGGTCGCAACGTTACGGTACGCCTCAGCCAAGGACGCGCGAGCACCCTCGTACGGATCCAGGTAGGTGAAACGCGGGGAGGCATCGGTCGCCAGAGCAACACCGAGGTTGGTGTTCTCGTCCACGCGCACCACGCCGCCGTCGTCCGGCATGGACAGGGCGGTGTTGCCCTGAACGTAGCGGTCGTACTGGTTGGTGATCCAGGACTTGGAGCACATGTTCGGGGACGCCATGAACGCCTTGATTGCCTCGCCCAGCTCCTTACCGCGCGGGCGGGAATCGTCGGCAGCCGAACCGGTGAAGTGGTTAGCCTGAACGTCATCCTGCCACTCGGGGCGTGCGTAAGGACGCTCGTAGGTCGGGCCGTCGTGCGCAACGGTGCGGGGGTCAACATCCACGATGACCTCGCCGTCCCACTCGATGACCAGGCGGCCAGAGTTGGTGACCTCACCGAGGAAGGAGTACTCCACGCCCCACTTGTTCATGATTGCTTCGAAGCGCTCTACGTTCTCGGGGGAGACAACAGCCATCATGCGTTCCTGAGACTCAGACATCAGAATCTCGCCCGGGGTCAGGGTGGGGTCACGCAGCAGAACCTTGGTCAGGTCGACGTGCATGCCGCCCTCACCGTTAGAAGCCAGCTCGCTGGTTGCGCAGGAAATACCCGCAGCACCCAGGTCCTGAATACCCTCAACCACGGAGCCCTTGAACAGCTCCAGGCAGCACTCAATCAGAACCTTCTCAGCGAAGGGGTCGCCCACCTGAACGGCAGGACGCTTCGAGGGCTTGGTGTCATCGAAAGACTCGGACGCCAGCACCGACGCACCGCCGATACCGTCGCCACCGGTGCGTGCACCGAACAGAACAACCTTGTTGCCCACGCCCGATGCGTTCGCCAGGCGGATGTCCTCGTGACGCATAATACCCACAGCCAGTGCGTTGACCAGCGGGTTTGCCTGGTAGCAGGAATCGAACTCAACCTCGCCGCCGATGTTCGGCAGGCCCAGGGAGTTACCGTAACCACCAATACCGGCAACCACGCCGCCAATAACGCGGGCGGTGTCCGGGTGATCAATCGCGCCGAAACGCAGCGGATCCATCACAGCAATCGGGCGTGCACCCATGGAAATAATGTCACGCACAATACCGCCCACACCGGTCGCAGCACCCTGGTAGGGCTCCACGTACGAGGGGTGGTTGTGGGACTCAATCTTGAAGGTAACAGCCCAGCCGTCACCAATATCGGTCACACCGGCGTTCTCACCGATACCGACCATCAGGTCCTTCTTCATCTCATCGGTGACCTTCGCACCGAACTGCTTCAGATGAACCTTAGAAGACTTGTAGGAGCAGTGCTCGGACCACATGACCGAGTACATTGCCAGCTCAGCCGCGGTAGGACGGCGACCAAGAATCTCCTTAATATCCTCGAACTCGTTCTCCTTCAGGCCCAGCTCAGCCCAGGGGAGTTCGGTGTCCGGGGTTGCCGCCGCGTGCTCGACGGTGTCGAGGTTAAACTGCTTTTCGCTCATAACTTCTTAGAATCCTTGTCGTGCGTTAGCGGGCGTTAATCAGGTTGGCAAGAACCGAGGTGAACACGCCGAGACCATCGGCGCCACCGCGCAGAGAAACCTCACCAAAACCGGAAGAGGAAGGACCGAAGCCCGGCTCCACAGCGTGCTCCGGGTGCGGCATCAGACCGACCACGTTACCGCGCTCATTGCTGATACCAGCAATGTCATTACGGGAACCGTTCGGGTTGAAACCAACGTAGCGGAACACCACGCGGCCCTCAGCCTCCAGCGCCTCCAGGGTCTTCGCGTCAGCAACATACTGACCGTCCTGGTTCTTCAGAGGAACAACAATCTCCTGGCCCGCAGCGTAGTCGCTCGTCCAGGAGGTGGAGTTATTCTCAATGCGCAGAGTCTGGTCACGGCAAATGAACTTGCGGTGATCGTTCTTAATCATCGAACCGGGCAGCAGGTGAGACTCAGTCAGAATCTGGAAACCATTGCAAATACCCAGAACAGGCAGGGGCGAAGAACCGGAGGTGCCGGCAGCGTTAGCGGCATCAATCACCGAACGCATCACGGGAGCCTTCGCAGCAATAGCGCCGGCACGCAGGTAGTCACCGTAGGAGAAACCGCCGGGAATGATGACGGCATCAACGTTCTTCAGGTCAGCGTCGTCGTGCCACAGCTCAACGACGGTACCGCCAGCCAGACGGACAGCACGCGCAGCGTCACGGTCATCCAGGGTGCCGGGGAAAGTCACCACACCAACGCGTGCATCAGCGAAGGCGGGGTTCGGGGAGTAAGTAGAAAAGTCGCCAACCAGGGGGACTTCAGTAGGTGCGAGGGACTCTGCCATAGGTATTAGTCCTCCAGAACCGAAACGTTCACAACGTCTTCGATGACGGGGTTCGAGAGCAACTCTTCAGCAGCCTTGCGGGCAGCCGCGAGGTGCTCCTCGGTTGCCTCACCCTCGACGGTTAGCTCGAAGCGCTTACCCTGGCGAACATCAACGAAGGAATCAACGCCGATACGGGGCAGCTCGTGAGAAATAGCCTTACCCTGCGGGTCAAGAATTTCGGGCTTGAGCATAACATCAACAACAATACGGGCCATGTGTGGGCACTCCTTGGGTGCGTGGGTTCTGTATGAGCCGTATCTCATTCTACCCCAGTACAGCGGAAAGTGAGATGACGAGACCACCAATTACCAAATAGAGAGCCCCAAGTCACCCTTTTCTCACGCACTGGGTACCAAATCCACAGGCCACAGCGCCAAAAACGTAACTGGCCCCCGCCACCAACCAGCTACTCACTACTCAGCGGCGGCAGGTAACGCTCGCACACCTGCAGCAGGCGCTCACGCAGCTCAATCGAACGCTCCGATAGCTCACGCTGAATCCGCACGTACTCAGCCTTACCCTCGGTCGTCTCCACCGGAATCGGCTCGTACCCCCAGCTACGAATATCGTAGGGGGCTGCGCGCATATCCAGTTCGCGTGCATCCCACGCCAGGTCGAAACAATCCATGACCAGGGTCGAATCAACCAGCGGCAGCAGCTTATACGCCCACTTGTACACGTCCATATTCGCGTGCAGGCACGCCGGCTGTTCCAGGACGCGCTGCGTCTCACGGGTCGGCTGCAGCTCGTTCAACGGTGCTGCCTGCGGCATGAAGAAACGGAACGCATCAAAGTGCGAGCAGCGGATGCGGTGCTCCTCCACCACGCGGTCCGTACCCTCCGCACCCAGGCGCAGCTCCAGGTAGTCGTGGCGGATATTGTTCTCCACCGACTTGTACGCCATCGCCCACTCGTGCATGCCGAAGCAGCCGAACTGGCCCTTCTTCGCGGCGGTATTACGCAGAATCTCGTGGGTGAAGGCGAGGGCGGTAGCGCGGCGCTCCACGAAGTCGGTGACGTCCACCGTGACGGCGGAGGCGGCATCGGCCTGGGCACGCGTCACCTCGGGGGTACAACCCGCTTCGAGGAGCTCCTGCTCGGTTGCGGACCGGTAGAAACGCCAGGAGGCGCGCTCGGGTGCATCCAGCAGAATGATGCCGGCGCCGGGGTGCCAGCGCTTGAACTGGCCGGGCTTGAGAGTGTAGTAGGTGAAGAGGAAGTCCTCCACGGGGTGCACTTCGTGGCGGGCACGACGCTGCGCAAACGGGTCGGCGTAGCGGCCGGCACGCGCCTCATGCGCCGCCTCTGCGGCACGCCATTGACGGGCATCCATCACCTGGGAAAAAACAACACTACTCATGCTTCTAGCCTAAACGATGCCGCGACAAGGTAGGGCAGAAAGTAAAACTACTTTATTCAGTGAAGGTGTCAACAAGACCGTGTTCATCCTCGAGTTCCCAGAGCTCTTTGAGAGCTTGCTCCTTCTGAGCAACGGTCTTCTTGAGAAGTCCCTTACGGAAAGCATCGGCATCCTCGGTGCGGATACGGAAGTGGCTACCCACCTTATGCGCCGGGAGGTCACCAGAGCGAATAGCCTTCATGAGCGTGGGGCGGGAAATACCGATACGCTGCGCCGCAACGGTCGTCGTCAAATCTTGGGGGACAGGCTGAACATCAATACTCTGCCCGTTAGCCAAGGCATGGAAGACGTGCTGAATGACCTGGTTAAGGGCGTCGCCAAGCTGCTGGCTTTCTCGACCCGAAACGGTCAGCTCAATGGTGGTTTCTTCAGAATTCTTGAGAATCTCCCGCGCCTCTGCGCGAGCCTGATTGAGGGTATCTTCCTCCAGGGGGTTGGTTAGGGTGGTGGTCATTATCTTCTCCTTGGTGCTGTTGCCGGCAGAGTCAACGTCCGAAGATGCCACGTCGGTGGGGTGCATATCATTCGGTTGGAGGCTCATTCACGGTTGATACAACCCTACCCCTATCTGAAATAACTGTAAAGCGTTTCAGTTATTTCACCTATACACAGACAAAAGGGAGGGGCGGTGCCGGATCAAACCAGCACCGCCCCTCCCGAAGCGTACAGCCCACAAACGAGCTAAACCCTAGCGGCCAGTACCACCGTAAACAGTAGCCTCACCCTCAGCGTCCAGACCGAACGCAGTGTGCACCGCGCGAACAGCCTCATCCAGCTTGCTCAGCTCAGTAATCACCGAAATACGGATCTCAGACGTTGAAATCATGTCAATGTTCACGCCAGCAGCAGACAGAGCCTCAAAGAAAGTGAACGAAACACCCGTGTTAGTCTTCATGCCCGCGCCAACCAGCGACAGCTTACCAACCGACTCGTTGTAAATAACCTCCTGGAAACCCAACTCAGCCTGCGCAGCCTCCAGCGCCTTCAGCGCGGTGGGGCCCTGCTCCTGATCCAGGGTGAAGGAAATATCGGTCACGCCGGGGCGGTCGGTGGGAACGTTCTGAACGATCATGTCCAGGTTCACCTTCGCCTCGTTAATCAGACCGAACACCTTAGCTGCCGAACCGGGAACATCCGGAACACCAACAACAGTAATCTTTGCGCGGGTGCGATCGTGCGCGACACCAGAAATCAGGGGCTGCTCCAAGGGAATCTCCTTCAGATGGGTGGGGGTCAGTTCCGCGGACTCCTCCGGAACCACGATAGTGCCTTCAAGGTTAGAGAACGAAGAACGCACGTGAAGCTTCAAGTTAAAACGACGAGCATACTCGACGCTACGCAGGTGCAGAATCTTTGCACCGTTCGCCGCCATCTCCAGCATTTCCTCGCTGGTGATGGTATCCAGCTTGTGCGCGGTCGGCACGATGCGCGGGTCGGCGGTGAACACGCCGTCCACGTCCGAGTAAATCTCGCACACATCGGCGTTCAGCGCGGCGGCCAGCGCAACGGCGGTTGTATCGGAACCGCCGCGGCCCAGGGTCGTAATGTCGCCACTCTGACGGTTCATGCCCTGGAAACCGGCCACAATCGCGATATTTCCGGCCTCGACGGACTCACGGATGCGATCGGGGCGAACCTCCACGAGGCGCGCCGAACCGTGCACGCCGTCGGTAATCATGCCAGCCTGCGAACCAGTGAAAGACTGGGCCTTAGCACCCAGGTCGTTAACAGCCATCGACAGGACGGCAGTCGAAATGCGTTCACCGGCGGTCAGCAGCATGTCCAGCTCACGGGAAGGAGTGACATTGCTGGTGACCTCTGCGGCAAGGTCGAGCAGCTCATCGGTGGTGTCACCCATAGCGGACACCACGACGACCACATCGTTACCTGCCTTCTGAGTGTCCACGACGCGGCGGGCAACGCGCTTTACACCCTCCGCATCAGCTACGGAGGAACCGCCGAACTTTTGGACGATCAGGCTCATAGAATTCTCCAGGTCAGTTACTTGTGTGCCACCGGCAGAGGCCGGCTCCTCATTTATAGTAGACGGCGTTCAGTGCAAGCGGCGAACTGTGCACCCGTATGTATTGCCCCGTGAAATATTACGTAGTATTACGCGGTGGTGACGCGGGGCGCGGAAGCGGGTACAGCACGCCCGCGGAGGCTAGTTTTTAGGTCCACGGGTTCACATACGTGACACCCGGTAGCGGCGGAACATCCGGCTTCGGGGTGCGCAACGGGGCGTTCTGAATAGTGCGGATCTTCTCCTCATAATCGGGGGTGCGGAACACCTCCGGCGCATCTTCCGCCTGCTCGGCTACGGGTGCTTCAGCCGGTTCGGAGGTGGCGCTCGCAGGAGCCTCCTCGCCGGAGTCTTCGCCCAGGTCAGGGGCGGATTCTGCGACGGTTTCAGCATCGGCAGAATCGGCGGGTGAGCCCTCAGCGCCGGATTCCTTGTCGCCTGATTCCTCAGCCTCCTGGAGGACCTGCTCAATCAGTTGCTCATCTACCGTGCCCTGCACACCCTCAGTGGCGGGCGTCGCCGGGGCGGAAACGGCAGAATCCTCAGAATCCAGGTCATCAAACATGCTCGAATTCCAGCGGCGACGACTCTGCTTCGCCTCCTGAGCTTGAACCTGAGCCGCCTGCTCACGCTCCTGCTCCTCCTCACGGTTCACGCGCTCAAAATCCTCGGCGGCAGTATGCGCCGCCGCGGTGCCCTCGCTAATGACGCGGCGACCCTCCAACGCGCGGCCCAGGGTAATCTCGTCCGCGTACTCCAGATCGCCACCGACCGGAAGACCCGACGCCAGACGCGACAGACGCACACCCAGCGGCACGAGCATGCGCGAGAGGTAGGTTGCGGTCGCCTCACCCTCAAGGTTCGGGTCCATCGCCAGAATAATCTCTTGGATACGCTCATCCGCCAGGCGGGACACCAACTCACGAATACGCAGCTGCTCCGGGCCCACACCCGCCAGCGGGTTAATGGCGCCACCGAGCACATGGTAGCGACCGGTAAAGGAACGGGTGCGTTCAATCGCCACCACGTCCTTCGATTCTTCGACCACACACAGCACGGACGGGTCGCGGCGCTCATCACGACAGATGGTGCACAGCTTTGTCTCGGAGACGTTACCGCACTCCTCGCAGAAACTGACGCTGGTCTTCACCGTGGAAATGGCGTTGGCTAGGCGCGCCATATCGGCAGCATCCGCATTCAGAATGTGAAAAGCGATGCGCTGAGCCGACTTGGGGCCCACACCCGGCAGGCGGCCGAGCTCGTCAATGAGGTTTTGAACTGCTCCCTCGTACATGGCTTCTCCTTACAAATGCGGTGTGTTGCGCTGGTGTGTTGTGCTGGTGCGTCGTTCTTGGGCGACGTTATGAGTATGCACCCAACCCCTGACAGTTTAGGGGCGTTTCGCGTAGCGAGTATGCGGCTGGAATGAGTGCGCCCGCCATCGGTGCGATGGCGGGCGCGGCACCTACGACCCCGGGTTAGGGCTGGTGCAGGGGACGTTCGTCAATGACGGTGCCACCAATAATTTTTTCGATAGCGCGCAGACCGATGAAGGTGCTGTTTTCGACCTTCTCATCATCCTCAGAGACGTAGTCTTCATCGGATGCGGTGCGTGCCTGGCGAGCCGGTGCCGCCGACGTGCTCGGAGTCGGTGTGCTAGGAGTCGGTGCTGGGGTTGCGTTAGAAGCCTGCGCTGCGGGCTTCTCATCGCTTGCCGGAGCAGTATCAGCCGGTGCTGCCTGCGGTGTCTCTGCCAACGGACCAGCAGGCTCAACCGGATTAGCAAGCGGACCAGCCGGTGCTACAGGCGCAGTCGGCATTGCGGGCGCAGCGGGTGCCTCAACCGGTTCAGCGTAGGCGGGCTCATCCTCAAAAGGGGGCTCCTCCTCATACGGAGGTTCCTCCGCGTGAGGGGGCTCCTGCGAGAACGGGGGCTCCTGTGCACGCTGGGGTTCAGCAGCGCTCTCCTGCTGCGGAACTCCACTACCGGAGGCAGCAAAGGAATCACGCTCACCAAAACCGCCCGCCGGAGCAACCGGAACCTGCTGACCTGCCGGAACCTGCGGAGCAACCGGGGGCTCAGGCGCAAGCGGGCCAGCCGGGGCTTCCTGAACCGGCGCTTCCTGATTCTGCGCCTGCGGTACAGCTGAGACAGCCGGTGTAGCCTGCTGGGGTGCCTCCTCAGGGGCGCTCTGCGGAATCGGGGCAACCTCCCACGCACCCAGGGGCGCATCCACGCTCGTAGACTCGGGGGTGTTTGCGCCGGTCAGCGGCTGACCGTGGCGACGCCACGCATCCTCACCGCCGCGCGGACCATCAGCCAGAGGCGCCGGCTGAGCGGGCTGCGGGGGAGTCTGCTGAACGGGTTGCTGAGGCACCTGCGGGGCAACAGTCGCAGGAACTGCAGGCTGCGCTGTGGGCGCACTGGGCGCTGCGGGCTGAGCAGCAGGCTGAGCTGCGGGCTTGACCTGCTCACCGGGCTTCGCCACCTGAGCGTGAATGGTCACCTGACGGCGCAGGAACTCACTCACGCGGGCGGTCAGCTCGGGCACAAAGCCCTTGACCGCGCGCAAAGTCGCAATGTCGGCGCTCACGTACAGGGTTGCGCCGTCCATGCGGGCGGGGCGAACCTTCATCAGCTGCTCCGCCGCACCGGGAACGCTCATTCGGTTAAGAATGGCGCGCCAATTACCCTGAACCGCCGCCAGGGGATCGTTCGGGTCAAGCTTCAGAGGCGCGGAGGGGGCACCCGCCGCAGCGGCATCAGCTACAGAAGAAGCGGGGGTATCCGGTGTCGCCGGGGCGTTACCCGCTAGGGGAGCACCAGCCGCAGGTGCGGACTCCTGCGCGGTCGGTGCCAGAGGTGCAGCACTAAGGGGCGCACCTGCCAGCGGGGGAGCACCCGCGCTAGCCTGCTGAGAGCCGCCCCGCTGAGGGGCTACCTGCTGCGCGGGCTGAGCTGCCTCCTGAACCGGGGCGCTAGGAGCCTGTGCACTAGGTACCTGAGCTTCAGTAACCGGAGTCTTAGGTGCCTGGGTCTTAGGCATTAGACCAGCCGCCGCCATACCCGCCGCACGAGCAGCAGACATGCCACCCTGCGCCGGACCAGAACCAGCAGGAACCGAACCAGTAGCACCAGAAGCCACGCGACGCTCCAAAACCTGCAAGCGAGAAGCCAACGCCGCAACCTCAGCGCCACCGGCAGAACCCTCCACCGCAGGCAGAAGCAGACGAGCACACAGCAACTCCAGCTGAAGCTGCGGATTCGCCGCACCCGTCATACCATTCAGAGTCTCATTCGCCGTACCCGCAGCAACCGTCAGCTCACGCTCACCCAAAACCTGAGCCTGCTGAGCCAGACGCTCCAACTGATCCTGCGGAACACCCTGCAAAATCTGGCCGGCAGCCTGCGGAACAGCCTTCACCACAATCAAATCACGCAGGCGCTCCAGCAGATCCTCCACAAAACGGCGAGGATCCTGACCGGTCGCCACCACACGTGACACCGCACCAAAGAGAGTCGGCGCATCCTTCGCGCCCAACGCCTCAATAACCTCATCCAGAAGCTGCGCGTGGGTATAACCCAGCAGCGCCACCGCACGGTCATACTCAATACCGTTCTGCGACGACGCACCAGCCATCAGCTGATCAAGAATCGACAGCGAATCACGCACCGAACCGCCGCCAGCACGAATCACCAGCTGCAATACACCCGGCTCAACCGGCACCTGCTCCTGATCGCACAGGCCCTGCAGGAATGGCAGAAGAACCTCCGGCGGAACCAGACGGAACGGATAATGGTGAGTACGCGAACGAATCGTACCCAACACCTTATTCGGCTCAGTCGTCGCGAAGATAAACTTCACATGCTCCGGCGGCTCCTCCACAATCTTCAGCAGCGCATTGAAACCCTCACGGGTCACCATATGCGCCTCATCAATAATGAAGATTTTGTAACGGTCACGCACCGGCGCCAAAGTAGCGCGCTCACGCAGGTCACGGGCATGATCCACGCCGCCGTGGCTCGCCGCATCCATCTCAATCACGTCAAGAGAACCGCCACCATCACGCGAGAGCTCACGGCACGAATCGCATACACCACACGGAGTAGGAGTCGGACCCTGCGCACAGTTCAAACAACGCGCCAAAATACGCGCCGACGTGGTCTTACCGCAACCACGCGGACCCGAAAACAGGTACGCGTGATTCACACGGTTCTTCTCCAAGGCGACCATAAGAGGTTCGGTCACGTGCTCCTGCCCGATAACCTCAGCAAAGGTTTCGGGGCGATAACGACGATAAAGGGCAGTGCTCACGGCAACCTCTTCAACTCGGGGTGCGGATAGGACAATCCCTACCATTTTAGACGCTTTACTCTCGGCCCGAGTGGCCGACAGTCACCGGTGAACACGCCACCGCACCACCGCCACCGCGACACCTACTATGGACACTCACCCGGGCGCTCACCCGGGCGGCATGTACGCCCACAGAAATACCGCGAACACACCGAATTCCCAAGAACCCAAAAATCCGGTACACTGGTTCTTGCCTCTTACGTGGCGTTATCTTGGAAAACTCCCCCAGGACCGGAAGGTAGCAAGGGTATTCGAGCTATGGCGGGTGCGTAGGAGGTTTTTTCATGCCCAAAAACGGGTACCTGGATAGTTCACACCCGTCATATGCACTGCGTGCCCGCTCCGCTGGCGCTCCGCCCAAAAACAGGGGCACAAGCATCCATAAATG